>JAESSX010000138.1 GCA_016763915.1 Rhodospirillales bacterium | reverse complement strand
TGCGAAGCCAGGAATTCGGCCAGGGCGGCGGACAGAATCTGTGCCGTCTGCAGGGTGCCGAAGTCGCGTTTCTGCGGGTTGCTCATGGGAGCGAGTGTTTACGAGACGATAGGATTTTTCAAGAGCAAGCCCAAAGAGGGGCTGGGTCCGCAAGGTTCGATCCGCCTCGCCGCAAGCCAACAAAAAACCCGCCGGTAAGGGCGGGTTGTTGGTTGGCCGGGGCGGCAGGAGCGCCAACGAAATCAAGGTATCCATTTAACTTCAAGAAATTATGTTCCGTATGTGTAAGTGTTCCGTACACATCACTGGCTGAGTATTCAAACAGAAACCCCCACCACCCAATCAAGGGCCGCAGGGGTTGAATATTTACACCTATGTTCACCATACAGGGACAAGGCTCGTTATAAAACTGATCAACGAAGCCTGACACGCCCCCCCGGGTTAAAGACCAGCCTCAGTCAAACATTACCGCTTAAAATGCAGGAGCTGGTAGCCAGGCTTATTCGGTTCGTCGTCCAAAAATTTGGCAAGAATGGAAGAGAACGAGACACTCTTGGCCGTACCGAGAACCATTTCCGGAGAAAAAAAGCGAACATATTCGTTCATTCCGACCTTGTCCTTATTGTTCGGCTTTTCAAGTCGGTGATTGATCGAAATAAAGTCCTGCAAATTCGCTTGTTTCAAATAACTCACATATTGTTCGACGATTGACGGCGCCATTTCTCCTAACGAAACCTCATTAATCCCTATATCGACACTTGGGATCAATGAAAGCTGATCAGGTGTCAGCACACTCACAAGTTTGCCATCCGACAAGTCAATGGATGCGCGGTCAGGATTAAAAACGTCCACAGCATCTATACCGAATTCTTGGATCATATGGCGCTCAGAGAAGGCAAGGCCGGGAGGTATATCAACCAATATGTATCTACGCACCAATCCCAGGGCCACATAAAGACGCGCCATTTCGCCGTTTCCAGGACCGATCTCGACGACGACCTTGCCTTGGGCGTCGGCCAGTTCCTGAAAATATGCAATCTTTTTTAATCTATTCAGGGTGTCCAAAGAAAAATGAATATTTTCACCGCTTCTTGGGTCGAAAACATCAACATCGTCAGGGGTCCGATAATTTCGGGGCTTTAGATCGTATTTCGCTATTCTTTCTTGGGAAAGATCGAAAGCTTGCCGTACTATTTTATCATAAAGTTCTCCGGCCACCATCTTTCGCCACACATTCTTTCGCATGGCTACACTGAGAGAAAAGAACGGACCGAAAGCACTTCGAAATATGGCAGACTTGCGTATGCCCCAGGGTATCTTTGAAGAAAACGGCTTCCATACCAATTGAGAGAGACGATTTATAAAACGGTCAGTTCCATCGGGAAGCTGGCTTAGTCCCATCGATCCGCCGCTAAATGTGGAAGCAAAATAGAATTTGGGCGAAAAGATGTCGCCATCCACCAGTTGTAATTCAAGCATCGCATTTTCAACGTATCCTTGCCAATATGCGGATATTTTGACACCTGTTCGATTGCAATGATTGAGCATGAGAGAGGCGCGTTGAAAGAGAGAGCCAAATTCCTTTGTTGACATTTTCTACGTTAACCTTTCACGGGGTAGCCACCCAAGTCTTTAACTAACTTTTTCAAGATGATTACTTATCTTGTCCACGATGATAGTCATGTGCCCCTGCTTTGAAACCCCGTAGATTCTCATGACCCAGTGACGTTCGCTAATGGGATGACCGGCTGCTTTCCCCTGTAGGTTCCTATGGCAGTCTTAAGGAAGTTCCAGCGGTGTACCTGTGAGAAATGCCGCCCCCAACTCGATGGCGTGGGCATTGTTAAGGATCGCCTCATCCAGCATTTCATCATCAGGGTCGAAGGGCTCGGCAATCCGCTTTGCGGTTTTTTCCAACTCAGCTTTGGGGGTCGTCAACCGGACCAAATCAGTTTGAATGGCCTTAATAACTGCGAGTTTTCTACGGTTCGCTTCTGGAAGGTTTGATGTATCAAGCCCTCGAACGATTTCTTTCTTCCCAATAATCTTCTGAAGATGCACTGGGACATAGCCTACAGCAGCCCAACCGCCACCGCGCCGCTTTCGGAGATTCCTCGTGTTGCACATATTTTTGCCCATGATGTGTAAGGTTAACGAGCGCACACGCACACGTACACAACGGGCAAGCTATTGATTACATTGAATAAAGAAGAGTTGGCTGGGGCGGGAGGATTCGAACCTCCGAATGCCGGCATCAAAAGCCGGTGCCTTAGACCACTTGGCTACGCCCCACCAGTATAGGAACGGGCGACAACTTATGCTCAAACGACCGGGCCTGCAAGGGCCGTTGTTGGGCGGGCAGGGAAGCATAATCCGTTCAGAAAACGGCTTAACGCGAAGCGATGATTTTCCGGATTGCGGGGGCGTCCAGGGATGCCTCAAGGGATTGCAGGACCTTTTGGCGCTGGTCATTTCCAGTGGAAGGATTGGCGGCTTTTTCTATTTGCAGGACAATGGAGCGAACGTACTTCTCAAGTATGGCAAAATCTTCTGCAAGTTGAAATAAATCGGGCGCCGCATCCAGAAGCGCCACGTAGAACACTCCGCCATCAACAGGGTTTTTCCTTAGTTTTTTAAGCTCCGCCAGTGGCTGGCCGCCGAATTTACGCCTGATCATAATATTTTTCTTCTTAGCCTAGTTAAACGTATGGTGGAAAAAATGCTTGGTTTATCCAAATTAGGATTATTCAAAACTATGGCAAGAGCAATTAGGTGCCAATAAGGGTCAGCGGGAAATTAGGCGATGGCAATTTGGCACCTAAATCTGCTGGTTGTGGGAATTGATCGTCTGCCATATTAGTAAATGGGTTATTAATAAAAATGGGTAATTAATAAAAGGGGATAGGGACCATTCAGGGGCCTATGTCATGACCGGTGTTTCCCGAACGAACAAAGCGCTACTCAAAGAAGAATTGATTAAGTGGAGAATTAAGGTCAGAAAATTTCAGCGCGAGGCGATCCACAAATGCCTCCCTGGAAAGCC
>JAESSX010000137.1 GCA_016763915.1 Rhodospirillales bacterium | reverse complement strand
GGTTCCCCCAACCGGGCGCTTTTTTTGCCCGCATCACAGGAGGCCGCGCGAACGGCGTCAAACGGTCCGGGCGCCCCTCAGGGCACCAGCCGGTAGCCGCCGGGTTCGGTGATCAGGATCATGGCGTTGGACGGGTCCGCCTCGATCTTCTGGCGCAGCCGGTAAACGTGGGTTTCCAGGGTATGGGTGGTGACGCTGGCGTTGTAGCCCCAGACCTCGTCCAGCAGGACATCGCGGCTGACGACCTTGTCGCCGGCCCGGTACAGATATTTCAGGATCGCCGTTTCCTTGTCGGTCAGGCGGACTTTTTTTTCATCCTCGTTGTTGACCAGCCGTTTGTTGGAAGGCTGAAAGGTATAGGGCCCGATGGTAAAGACCGCATCATCGCTGCGTTCGTGCTGGCGGATGTGCGCGCGCAGGCGGGCCAACAGAACTCCGAGGCGAAACGGCTTGGTAATGTAGTCGTTGGCCCCGGCGTCCAGCCCCAGGATCGTATCGGCGTCCGTGTCGGCGCCGGTCAGCATGATGATCGGCGAGGTAACGCCGTTGCGGCGCATCAGGCGGCAGACCTCGCGGCCATCCATGTCCGGAAGCCCCACATCCAGCAAAATGACATCAAAATAATCCTCTTTCGCCTGATCCAGGGCTTCGCCCGCCGTCGCTGCGCCGGAGGTCAGAAACTCCTCGTGCAGTTGAAGCTGTTCGCTGAGCATTTCCAGAAGGACCGGATCGTCATCAACGATCAAAATGCGCTTACCGTTGCTCATATTA
The DNA here is from genome assembly GCA_016763915.1 of Rhodospirillales bacterium. The sequence goes on along the minus strand of JAESSX010000137.1, from coordinate 2,249 downwards.
TTCCTTTTGCACCCTGTCTTTTGTCGGTCCCTGGCGGGATATTACTTTAAAATGGGAAAAATTAGTATAAACACCCCGTATGCCTTTCCATGATACTCCTGCCGTGGAAAAAATAAATATTGTTAATATAAGACAATGAGCGACAAAAATTTTGAACTTCTGTCGATGCCCGCGTCCAGGGAGCCCGTTTCCCTGCTGGCCGTGGACCGCGCGGTGTCGGAAATCCGGCGCGGGCGCATGGTTGCCGTCAGGGGCGCAGGCGGCATCGCGATCCTGGTTCAGGCGGCCGAGGCCATAACGCCGGAAGGCCTCAACGAAATGCATGCCTTCGGCCAATCCGCCCCGGTGCTGGCCGTCACCGCGCGCCGGGCCGCCGTTTTGGGGCTGGCCGATACCATGGGCAAGATCGTCACCCTGTCCACGAAACAACAGATGACGACGCCCGTTATCCAGTATCTGGCCGACCCCTTGTCCGAAACCCCCCTGTCCGAGGAAGCCCGGGCGTCCCTGACCGTTACCGTCCGTGAGACGCCGACCTATGACTGTGAAAGCGCCGCCGTGGCGCTGACCAAGCTCGCCCGCCTGCTGCCGGCGGCGGTAACGGCGGAAATCGTCGATCCGACGGCCGATGACCTGGCGGCGTGGTCGGCGCGGCACGATTTCCTGCTCGTCGATGCCGGCGACATTTTCCAGTACGACAGCACCCAGGCGCGGACGCTGCGCGCCGTCAGTTCCGCCCGCGTGCCTTTGCTGAACGCCGAAAATACCCGGATTATCGCCTTCCGCCCCATTGACGGCGGCCTCGAGCATCTGGCCATCGTCCTCGGCGAACCCGACAAGGACGAGCCTGTTCTGACGCGCCTTCATTCGGAGTGTTTTACCGGCGACCTGCTGGGCAGCCTGCGCTGCGACTGCGGCGACCAACTGCAGGGCGCAACCCGGGAAATCGCCGCCGCCGGCGCCGGGGTTCTGTTATACCTGGCGCAGGAAGGCCGGGGCATCGGGCTGGTCAACAAGCTCAGGGCCTACGAACTTCAGGACCGCGGTTTCGACACCATCGACGCCAACGAACAATTGGGGTTCGACGCCGACGAACGGGTCTATCTTCCCGCCGCGAAGATTTTGCGTCTGCTCGGTTTCGAGCGGGTGCGCCTGATGACCAACAATCCGGACAAGGTCACCGCCCTTGCCCATTGCGGCATCATTGTCGAGGAGAGGGTTCCGCACACCTTCCCGTCGAACGAACACAACGAGACCTATCTGCGCACCAAGGCCGCCCGGGGCGGGCATATTTTCTAATTTTTTCAATACATTAAGTGATTTTCCCCGGCTCTTCGGCAGGTTTCGCCTAAAACCCCCTCCCGCAACGGTAAAATTTGCCGATAAATCCCGGTTTTGCCCCGGTTTTGGCCCGGGCATTACGTGCAAATAGCTGATTACAAAACAAAAACCCGTTCTGGCATTGGTTTTGCAAAGTTCTAAGGCAAAATCTTAAGAACGGGAACAATCGGACATGAACGCAATCAGCGAAAGCGCGGCCCAATGGCGCCCGAACGCCCAACCGGCGTTGGCGGTTTCGGGAGCGCCGAACGGGGATATTCCGAAGTCCGGCGACGTCGACGAAAACGATGGGTTCAAGATTTTCGGCAACGACGGCTTCTCCTTTCTGGACCTCATCGACATCATCAACCCCCTGCAGCACATTCCCGTCATCGGCACCCTGTACCGGGAAATGACCGGCGACTCCCTGGACCCGGGGTCGCGCGTCATCGGCGGAACCCTTTTCCTCGGTCCCTTCGGAACGGTTTCGGCCCTGGCCAATGTTCTGGTCGACGACGCGACCGGCAAGGACATGGGCGAACACGTGCTGGCGTTATTCGAAGACCCGGAGCCGGGCCGGCCCGAGGTCGCCGGAACCGACGCCAAGCCCGTCGCCATTTCCGCCGCGCCCGCTGCCGTTTCTTCGTATTCCGCTTTTTCCACGGCGCGCGCTCCCGCGGACAGCGCCGTCGAAGCCATCGATCCGGTAACGGCATGGGCCATGGCGGAAACCTCCTACCGTCAATCGGCGGCCGGGAAGCCCTCCGTACGCGACAGCAACCCGAACACGCAACACGCCTCCATGCCCGAAACCGCCTCCATCGCCGCATGGGCGCGGGCCGAAGTCTCTTATCGCAAGACCGCCGCCAAAACCACGCCGACGCGCGCGCCACGGGCAAATCCGGTGATCGCTCAGGCCCCGGCCGCAT
>JAESSX010000136.1 GCA_016763915.1 Rhodospirillales bacterium | reverse complement strand
ACCACCCACCCCGGCCCCGTCGCCAGGAACATCGCCGACGCTTTCCGTACCAACGCCAAAAGCACGGCGGCCGAGTTCAAGGTCGTCCGCGATGGCTCGCCAAGTCGGCAACGCCCGATCAGGTCCGCAACCTGACCGAGGGCGTCCGCGCCGAACTGGCCCCTGACGAGCGCGGCCGCTTTGATCAATTGACCGGTGGAACGGACAAAGGGGAAAGACCCCAGCTTAAAACTAATCTGAAACTGGATGAGGGACCGGAAAAACTTCCGGAACCGCACACGGGCATCGATGACGGCAAAGGCCCCGCCAAGGTTTCTTTCGATCCCCACCGGGTGCGCCAGTCCCAGGTGGACAACGATACGGCGGCCGGAACCCTGAACGGCCTTTCAAAGGGCAAGGGGAAGCTTCCACCCGCCGCCAAGGCGCCAGACGGCAAGGTGGATGTCAACATCAGCGGCTACCGGCTGGATCCGGATGCGGCCGAATTTACCAAGCAAGCACTGAAAGCAACGCCGCAAAATGCCCGAGAATTGAAACGCTCCATTGTCAAATATGAAACCCTCGACCAAGTCCAGAAAGGTGAACTCGTGCGGTTAGTCCAGGACCGTCTTCAAGGCGAGGGCTTCGACAATATGACGCCCGAACAGCGACGCGCCCGCACGAAGGAACTGCTGTCACAAATGGACCGCAGGAACGTCAAGGCCAGACGAGAGGTAGAGTTGATTGCTTTGGGGATTGCCCCGCAGCAGGAACCCTAAAGACTTTCAGAGAAGCTATTCGTAAAACCTTACAAGATATTTTGAGTGCAACCCCGAAAATGATGAAACAGCTGGAAGAAAGAAACAGGCTCCTTAGAAAGAAAAAACGGTGATGATATCTCCATAGCTGGTATTTAATAGGAATATGGTGATGCGTTCTCTCAAAAGTGGTTTTTTGTTGGCTGTCTTTCTGTCCGCCTTGGTCGGCTTTTCGCCCGAAAAAGCACAAGGAGAATCGATCGCGCCTATTGGAAAACTGGTCGAAAAGTTCGAACAAACTGTGTTCAGTGTGAATCTGTGGGGGCCTATTGGTCTGGACTGGCCTGCCGAACCGCTTGACCGAGTTGTTAAATGGCAATCCAGGCCTATTTTCTCCATCCATGACGATGGAAATAGATTACAGAAGGAATTCCCGGAGAAATGGAAGTTTTTCGATTCTTTGATGATCGAGTTAACCCGGCTAACGGACATATGGATTCGGTTAGCCAATTGGGAAACCCGCAATTCCACCAATTTCCATCTCTATTATTATAGACAACAAAAAATCTTCAACAATTTTAAGGATACGCGCAGGTGGATCTCATCGGAATGGGATATAAATATTCCACCGATATCGATAGATGTAATGGCCTCTTTTAGATGCACGTCTTATGCTGGATGGGGAAAAAAATTTCGCATTAACAAAGGCCATGCGTTCGTTCTCCAAGGCCTCGAAAAAGGCCTGTTGCGCCATTGTTTACTTAAATCCATCATCAGGGCTTTCGGTTTGTTTGCCGATTCCGATGTCGCTCAGCCGTCGATTTTTAGCAAGAGTGCCCCACCTTTGGATCACCTCACCCTCAACGACAAGATCATACTGCGTACCCTCTACGACAAGCGCATCAAGCCGGGAATGGCCAAGGACGAGGCCATGAAAATCGCCGCCGAGATCATCCCCGAACTGGTCGCCGCAGTGAAGGCCCAAGGCGTCGAAGCGCTTTACCAGCAATAGGCCAACGCCCAGGGGGACAAGGACTCCGCCGACGCTTTCCGTACCAACGCCCCCGGCGGCGGCGAGTTCAAGCTCGTCCGCGACGCGCTCTCCGCACCGTGCCCTAAGACCCTGGGCCAATGCGCCTTTCCGCTTGGTCGGGCCCCGGTCCCCTGCTAGGGTCGGCGCGGTTTTCCAAAGGGAGCAACTATGTCGGCCAGAAAAAAAATTCTTGTCACCGGCGGTGCCGGGTTTGTCGGCTCGCACCTGTGCAGCCGCCTGATCGCGGACGGCCACGACGTGCTGTGCGTCGATAACTTCTACACCGGCAACCGCGACAACATCATCGATTTGATCGACAATCCGCATTTCGAGCTGATGCGCCACGACGTCACCTTCCCGCTGTATGTCGAGGTCGACGAAATCTACAACCTGGCCTGTCCGGCCTCGCCCATTCATTACCAGCTCGACCCGGTGCAGACGACCAAGACCTCGGTGCACGGGGCCATCAACATGCTCGGGCTGGCGAAACGGACGCAAGCGAAAATCCTCCAGGCCTCGACCAGCGAAGTCTACGGCGACCCGGAAGTCCACCCGCAGACGGAAGACTATCTGGGCAACGTCAACCCGATCGGGCCGCGCGGCTGTTACGACGAAGGCAAGCGCTGCGCCGAGACGCTGTTTTTCGATTACCACCGCCAGTACGGCCTCAAGATCCGGGTGGCGCGGATTTTCAATACCTACGGCCCCCGCATGCACCCCGACGACGGACGCGTGGTGTCCAACTTCATCGTTCAGGCGCTTGGCGGCAAACCGATCACCATCTACGGCGACGGCAGCCAGACGCGGTCGTTCTGCTATGTGTCGGACCTGGTCGACGGGTTGGTGGCGCTGATGGAAGCCGACGTCACCGGGCCGGTCAACCTGGGCAACCCCTGTGAAATGACCATCCGCGAACTGGCCGAACAGGTCATCGCCATGACCGGATCGAAATCGGCGCTGGTGGAAAAACCCCTGCCCGGCGACGACCCGACGCAGCGCTGTCCCGACATTACCCGGGCCATCGCGCAACTGGGCTGGAACCCCGCCGTGGCGCTCGAAGACGGCCTGGAAAAAACCATCGGCTATTTCAAGGACACCCTTTGAAGCCGCCGCTTTGCATTTGGCCCGGAAAACAGGGTACAAAAGCCTGACACGATCAAAGGGCCTTCGATGGATTTAAACGCCTTTTACGCTTCCGAATTTGATGAGCACCAGGCCGCCCTGGACGACACCCGGGCCGAACTGGCGGAGCCCTTCTCCCGATTAACCGGCGTCTGTGCGGACGCCGTCCGGGCCGGCAACAAACTCATGCTGTTCGGCAACGGCGGCAGCGCCGGCGATTGTCAGCACATCGCCACCGAGCTTGCGGTGCGCTACATCACCGACCGCGACCCCATCGCCGCCATCGCGCTGACCACGGACACCTCCATGCTGACCGCCATCGCCAACGACTGGAGCTTCGACCAACTGTTCGCCCGCCAGATCGAGGCCCTTGGCCGCCCCGGCGACGTCGCCATCGCCATTTCCACGTCGGGAATCAGCAAAAACATTCTGCGCGGCCTGGAAATGGCCCGCGACAAGGGCCTCGTCGCCACCGGCTTCAGCGGCAAGGGCGGCGGCGGCATGGTGGACATGTGCGACCCGCTTTTGCTGGTGCCGTCCGGCATCACGGCGCGGATTCAGGAAATGCACATCACCCTCGGCCATATGTTGTGCGGGGCGCTTGAGCAGGAACTCGGGCTGGTATGACGGGGCTTTGCCAATGACTCAACGGATGGAACTGGTGCCATTGGTGTCCCGACTGGCCGGGGCGCGGGTGCTTGTCGTCGGCGATGTCATGCTGGACCATTTCCATTACGGCGTGGTTGAGCGCATTTCCCCGGAAGCCCCTATACCGGTGCTCAGGGTGGACCGCGAAAACACCATGCTGGGCGGCGCCGGCAATGTCGTGCGCAATCTCGGCTCACTGGCGGCAGACGCGCGCTTCGTCACCATCACCGGCAAGGACGCCGCCGGCCGCAACATCGCCCGCCTGATCAGAAAAGAAGGCGTCCGCGACGAGCCCCTCGTCGACGACGGGCGGCGCACCTCGACCAAGACCCGCTATATCGCCGGCGTCCAGCAGGTGCTGCGCGCCGACCGCGAATCCACCACCCCCCTTGATGCCAATGCCGAAGCCAGGCTGATCAAGGCCGTCACGGCGGCCATGCGCACCTGCGAGACCGTTGTGTTGTCCGATTACGGCAAGGGGACGTTGTCCGCCGGGATCGCGAAAAAAATCATCCGCCAGGCGTTAAAGGCGAAAAAAACCGTTATTGTCGATCCCAAGGGAGCCGATTACAGCCGCTATCAAGGCGCCGACCTGATCACCCCCAACCGCCGCGAGTTGGCCGAGGCCTCAGGGCTCGACATCACCTCGGACGCCGATGTGGTCCGCGCCGCCAAGCGGCTGATCAAACGGCACCGTTTCGGCGCCGTGCTGGCGACCCGTAGCGCCGACGGCTTGACCGTGGTAACCGGCGCCGGCGTCGTTGCCCATCTGCCGGCCGAAACCCAGGAAGCGTTCGACGTGTCCGGCGCCGGTGACACCGTGGTGGCCACCGTCGCCGCCGCGCTGGCCGCCGGCATCGACCTGGATCAGGCCGCAGCCCTGGCCAATGTCGCTGCCGGCATCGTCGTCGGCAAGCTCGGCACCAATGCCGTGTTGGCCGCCGACCTGATCGCCGCCCTGCACCACCGGGACCTGACCAGCGCCGAAGCCAAGGTGTTGAGTCTGGATCAGGTCCGCGACCTCATCGCCCAGTGGCGGCGCGCCGGGCACCCGGTCGGTTTCACCAACGGGTGTTTCGACCTGCTTCACCCCGGCCATATCTCGCTGCTGAAACAGGCGCGCCGGGCCTGTCGGCGGCTGGTGGTCGGACTGAATTCCGACGCCTCCGTCCGGGGCCTTAAGGGCAATGGCCGCCCGGTGCAATCGGAAGCCGCCCGCGCCACGGTGCTGGCGTCGCTGGCGTCGGTGGACGCGGTGGTGATTTTCACCGAGCGGACGCCGCTGAAACTGATCAAGGCGCTGAAACCCGACGTCCTGATCAAGGGCGCGGATTATAACATCGACTCCGTCGTCGGCGCCGACGTGGTGCGAAAGTACGGCGGCACGGTCAAGCTGGCGAAGCTGGAACCCGGCCACAGCACCTCGGCCACGATCGCCAAAATGGGCCGGAAACCAAAAAAGAACCCCGGTTCCTAGTGGACCCCCTGCAAGCGCATCTGATCTTCGGCCTGGGCTGGCTCAGCTTCGGTCTCGGTCATTCCGCGCTTTGCACGCTCGCCGTTAAACAGCGGTTCGCCTCGCTGTTCGGAGCCTATTACCGGCTTTCCTACAACCTGTTTGCCGTGATCCACATCGGCGCCGTCTGGCTGTTCGGCAAGATTGCGCTGGACGCCACGCCCTTTGCCCTTGAGCCCGGAATCGAAACCGCGCTGACGGTAATTCGATGGCTGGGTATCGTGGTGCTGGTGCTGGCGATCCGGGAATACGACCTCGGGCGGTTCTCGGGCCTCAGCCAGATCCGCGCCCACCGCAGCGGCCGCCACGACCCCGGCGACGAGGCCCTCGTTCTCTCCGGGCTGCACCGGTTCGTGCGCCATCCCCTGTATCTCGGCGCGCACATGATTTTGTGGGGTGGCGCCGTCAACGGGTTCGGATTGGCGACGGCGGTGTGGGGTTCGCTGTACCTGGTTGTCGGCGCCCGCCACGAGGAAAACGCGTTGCTGGCGCTCTACGGCGAAGCCTATGCCGAATACAAGCGCCGCGTACCGGCCCTCATCCCCCGCCCGGGACGCCGTTAGCGCCGGGGGCTCCCTCTCGCCCGGTGATGGTGGCGAACAGGTTTTTCCAGAAACCGGGGCCTTGGTCCCGCCGAACCGGCGGCCCTGGCGTCAGGCCCGGAAGCGCCCGGCTGGGCAAACCCTCGTGGGCGGCAGCCATGACGCCGCGCCACAGTTTCGCCGGCGCGCCGCCGCCGGTGACCTTGTTCATGGGCCGGGCGTCATCGTTGCCCATCCACACGCCGGTGACCAGATCGGCGGTGTAGCCGATGAACCAGGCGTCCCGGAAATTCTGGCTGGTGCCGGTCTTTCCCGCCTGCGGCCGGCCGATGTCCGCCTTTTTCCCGGTGCCCTCGGCGACCGCCGCCGACAGCATGTCGTTGATCGCCGCCACGTGTTCGGCGGCGACGACCCGGCCGGGACCGGATCCGCCGCGACGGTAGAGCGTCCGGCCGCCGGCGTTCCGGATTTCCTCGATGCCGTAGGCCCACACCCCGGCGCCGCCGTTGGCAAACGGCGCGTAGGCGGCGGTCAGTTCCAACAGGCGGACCTCGCCGACGCCGAGCGCCAGACTGGGGTCTGGCTTGAAATTTCCGCCCAGGCCCAGGCGCCTGGCAGTAGCGATGACGTTGCCCCGCCCGGCCTTCTCAGCGACCTTGACCGCCACCGTGTTGATCGACCGGGCCAGGGCGTCGCGCAGACGGACCGGGCCCTGAAAACGGCGGTTGAAATTGGCCGGCCGCCAATTGCCGATGGCAATAGCCTCATCGACCAGCACGCTGTCCGGTCGCAGTCCCGATTCAAGGCCGGCCAGATAGACAAAGGGCTTGAAGGCCGAACCCGGCTGGCGTCCCGCCTGGGTGGCGCGGTTGAACTGGCTGGCCGCATAGGACCGCCCGCCGACCATGGCGCGCACCGCGCCCGACGGCGTCATCGCCACCAGGGCGGCCTGGCCGATGGCGGCCTTTTTGCCTTTAGCGGCAAGGGCTTTTTCGACTTCCCCTTCCGCCAACCGCTGCAGCCCCGGGTTCAGAGTCGTTTGCACCACCAAATCGCGGTCTCCCGGATTGACGTACCCCGATACCTGCTCCAGAACCCAGTCAATGAAATAGCGCCCGCCCCTGAGACCGACGCCGGACCGCGCCCGAGATCTCTCCGCCCCGGCCCGCCTTGCCCGTGCCGGGCTCAACGCGCCCGAGGCAACCATGTTTTTCAGCACTTGATTAGCCCGCGCCCGCGCGCGTACCGGATTGGCGATGGGGTTATAGCTGCTCGGCGCCTTCAGCAACCCGGCCAGCATCGCCGCCTGATAGGTCGACACCGCTGTCGCCGGGCGGCCGAAATATTTCCGCGCCGCCGCATCGACGCCGTATGTTCCGGAACCGAGATAAACCCGATTGAGATAGATCGTCAGGATCTGGCCCTTGGAAAATTTTTGTTCCAGCCACAATGCCAACAACAGTTCCTTGAACTTACGGCGGATCGTTCGTTCCGGGGTCAGAAAGAGATTCTTGGCCACCTGTTGGGTAATTGTGGATCCGCCCTGAACGATTTTCCCGGCCTGAATATTCGCCACCATCGCCCGGGCCAGGCCGATTAGATCGACCCCGAAATGACTATAAAACCGGCGGTCTTCCGTCGCCAGCACCGCCGCCGCAAGAACCGGCGGCAATTGCTCCAACCGCGCCAGTCTGCCATAGACGTCGCCGCTCCGGGCCAGCACCGCGCCGTCGGCGGCGAGCACCGTAACGGTCGGTTTGCGCGTCGCGTTAAAGGCTTTGTCCACGTCCGGCAGGTCGCTGGCGTACCAGGCGGCGGCCAGCGTAAAGGCGATCACCGCCCAGATGGCGGCCACCGTGCCCCATTTCAACGATTTCCGAATGGTCCAGCCAAACGCCCGCCAAAGGCCGGAGCCCGGCTGGCGGCCGGAGCCAGACTGGCGGCCGGAGCCAGACTGGCGGGCGGCCCGCCTGGACTTGGTTTT
>JAESSX010000135.1 GCA_016763915.1 Rhodospirillales bacterium | reverse complement strand
CCCGTTTTCCGGTCGGAATGTTAACGCCAGCAATGCGCGCCAAGGCTCGTTCTCCTTAAAGCCTGGAAAAAAACAATATTTCGTTTCCGTTGGGTGGCCGGAAGAGGCGAGATATAAAGGCTTGACAGCTTCAAGTCAACACGCCCCACGGCACTTTACCTACCCTTTTTATCAGCCGACAATCCCGTTCAGCTGGTTTGTGACATCATCGATGGCAGCCATGCCATCAACGCCTTTTACCACGCCTTTTTCCTTGTAAAAGGACAGGATCGGCGCGGTCTGTTCGTGATAGGCCTCAAGCCGGGAACGGACGGTTTCCGCGTTGTCATCGGCGCGGCGGGTGAACTCGGTACCGCCGCACTGGTCGCAGACGCCTTCGGTTCCTGGCTTTTGAAATTCATCATGGTATCCGGCGCCGCACCCGGCACAGGTATAACGCCCGGTAATCCGGGCCACCATGGCGTCGTCATCGACTTCGATTTCGATGACGTGGTCGATCTGAATGCCTTTATCCGTCAGCATCACGTCCAGGGCTTCGGCCTGCGGCGTGGTGCGCGGAAAACCGTCCAGAATAAAGCCGTTTTGGCAGTCGTCCTGGTCGATGCGCGATGAAATCATGGCGATAATCAGGTCGTCGGACACCAGCCCGCCGGCTTCCATGATTTCCTTGGCCTGCTTGCCGACATCGCTGCCGGAAGCGACCGCGGCGCGCAGCATGTCGCCAGTCGACAATTGAATGATATTGCAGGACTTTTCCAGACGCTGGGCCTGTGTTCCCTTGCCGGCCCCCGGAGGCCCCATCAAAATAAGTTTCATTACCGCTTACCCCTCAATTTAGATTTTTTAATCAGGCCCTCGTATTGATGAGCCAGCAAATGCGACTGTACCTGCGCCACGGTATCCATCGTCACGGTGACGACGATCAGCAGGCTGGTTCCGCCGAAATAGAACGGAACCGAATACTGTGAAATCAGCAATTCCGGTAACAGAACAATCGCCGCTAAATAGGCTGCGCCGACAACGGTCAGGCGGGTCAGCACCCAATCCAGATAATCGGCGGTATTCTTGCCGGGCCGGATACCGGGGACAAAGCCGCCGTATTTCTTAAGGTTATCCGCGGTTTCGGTGGGATTGAACACCACCGCGGTATAGAAAAACGCGAAAAACACGACCATCGAGATATAGAGAATCAGATACACCGGCTGGCCGCGCCCCAGATAAGCTGCGGCCTGGGTCAGCCATTCCGGACCGGTACCGGCGCTAAAGCCGATGACTGTCATAGGCAGCAACAACAGGGAACTGGCGAAAATCGGAGGAATCACGCCGGCAGTGTTGATTTTCAGAGGCAGATGAGAGCTTTCGCCACCCGTCATCTTGTTGCCGCGCTGGCGTTTCGGGTACTGGATAATAATCCGCCGCTGGGCCCGCTCGACGAACACGATGAAGAAAATAACCCCCACCGACATGACCAGAAGCGCGATGATAAAGGCCGTCGACAACGCTCCGGTGCGGCCCAGTTCCAGGGTTCCGACCAACGCGCTTGGCAGGTTGGCGACGATGCCGGAAAAAATGATCAGCGAAATGCCGTTACCGACACCGCGCGCCGTGATCTGTTCGCCCAGCCACATCAGGAACACCGTGCCGCCGACCAGCGTCACAACCACCTGGAAGCGGAAAAACGCACCGGGATCGCTGACCGCCGGACCGGCGCTGGAACTCATGGCTTCAATCCCGGCGGAAATGCCGTAGGCCTGCAGCGCGGCGATAATAACGGTGCCGTAGCGGGTGTATTGATTGATTTTCTTGCGCCCGGACTCGCCTTCCTTTTTCAGCGCCTCAAGCCGGGGGGAGACCGCCGTCATAAGCTGCATGATGATGGAAGCCGAAATGTAAGGCATGATGTTGAGCGCGAAAATGGTCATCCGCCCGAGCGCGCCGCCGGCGAACATGTCGAACATTCCCAACACGCCGCCCTTATTCTGGCGAAAGATGTCCTGCAGAACGGCAGGATCAATCCCCGGAAGCGGAATGTAAGTGCCGAGGCGATAGATAATCAGAGCACCGAGCGTGAACCAGATACGTTTCTTCAATTCCGAGGCCTTGGAAAAGGCACCGAAATTCATATTGGAAGCAAATTGTTCGGCTGCGGATGCCATGGGGCTTAATTAACCTTCGTCCTGTGCGGCGGGTTTGGCCTTCGTTGCCTTGCCCTGATCGGCGACATCCTTGAACTTGCGGTGACGGGCCTTGCCCTTGCCTTCGGGCTTCGCCTTCAGCGGGGTCACGGTGATACTGCCGCCGGCTTTTTCAACGGCGGCGATGGCGCCCTTGGTGCACCGGTCACTTCAATGGTCACTTTGGTCTTGAGTTCACCGGTCGCCAGCAGGCGCACGCCGTGCTGGCTTTTGCGCACAACCCCGGCGGCGCGAAGCGAGTCTTCGGTCACCGGTTTCTTGGCGTCGATTTTACCGCTGGCAATCGCGCGTTCCAGGGTAGCCAGCGTCAGTTCAGCAAAATCCTTGGAGAACGGATTTGTAAAACCACGCTTGGGCAGGCGCCGGTACAACGGCATTTGCCCACCTTCAAAACCCAGAAGGGAAACGCCGCTCCGCGACTTCTGCCCCTTGTGCCCCTTGCCGGAGGTCTTGCCCTTGCCGGAACCAATGCCGCGCCCGACCCGTTTGCGGGTTTTGTGGGCGCCGGTGTTCTCGGTGATTTCGTTCAATCGCATGGTCAATTCCTTACCTTAGCCTTCGTCGACACGAACCAGGTGATGCACCTTGTCGATCATGCCGCGAACCGAAGGCGTATCTTCAAGCTCGCTGGTTTTATGCATTTTATTCAAACCGAGTCCGATCAGGGTGGCGCGCTGGTCGCCGGGACGGCCAATCGGACTTTTGATCTGCGTAACCTTGACGGTTGCGGATTTCTTAGCATCAGCCATTGAGACTATTCCTTCGCCCTAGCTTCGGCCGGGGCGCTGCCACGACGCGATACGAT
>JAESSX010000134.1 GCA_016763915.1 Rhodospirillales bacterium | reverse complement strand
GTGCTGGAGCAGGAACACCAGATCTACCCGCAGGCCGTGCGGCTGATCGCCCAGGGCCGGGTCACGGTCGACGGCGAACAGGCAATGATCGACGGGGAAATTCTGTATCCGGCCGAATAAAGCCGGGAAGAAGCGTTTTTACACCCCAGGCATCACCGGGCTGAAAAACGCCTGTTCCGGGCGGCCTCAGGGCATTTCCGGTTCACATTGGTTCACCGTAAATGCCCTGGCTCTTTGTTTTTAACCGCAAATTCGTCGTCGCAAATGAAGCCATTTGCTCGGGATTTGCTTTAGCCGACGATTTCGTCGTCTTCGAAGAAGTACTTGATTTCGATGGCGGCGTTTTCGGCGCTGTCGGAGCCGTGCACGGAATTGGCTTCGATGTTTTCGGCGAATTGCTTGCGGATGGTGCCTTCGGCGGCGTCGTCCGGGTTGGTGGCGCCCATGACTTCACGGTTCTTGGCGATGGCGTCCTCGCCCTCCAGAACCTGCACGACCACCGGGCCGGACGTCATGAAGTTGCACAAGTCGCCGTAAAACGGGCGTTCCTTGTGGACGGCATAGAAGCCCTCGGCTTTGTCACGGGACAGCTTGATGCGTTTCTGGGCGACGATGCGAAGCCCGGCGTCCTCGAAACACTTGTTGACGGCGCCGGTCAGGTTGCGGCGCGTGGCGTCGGGCTTGATGATGGAGAGAGTTCTCTCGACAGTCATGGAAGGAAATTCCTTAAAAAAAGTTGGTTGGAGGGCGGGCGGGTTATAGCCCCTGGCATTGCCCCTTACAAGGCCCCGCGCAAGAACAATACCCTCCATCAGGGGGAATATCCGAATGATCGGTAAGACCGCTAAGACCGCGTCGCTAACACTGCTGGCGTTATGCCAGATCGCCACCATGGCGTTGTGGTTTTCGGCCACCGCCGTTGTGCCCTCGCTGCAGGCCGAATTCGCCATCGGCGCCGGCCAGTCGTCGTTGCTGACCAGCGCGGTTCAGTTCGGATTCGTCTTCGGCACGCTCGCCAGCGCCATTCTCGGGCTCGCCGACCGGGTCGAGGCGAGACGGTTTTTCATGACCTCGGCCCTGGTGGCGACGGCGGCCAACACCGCCATTCTCGCCGTCGATCCGGGCGGCAACGCGATCATCGTCCTCAGGTTCCTCACCGGCGCCTGCATGGCCGGAGTCTATCCGCTGGGGATGAAAATGGCGTCGACCTGGGCCGACAACGATATGGGGCTTCTGATCGGCATTCTGGTCGGGGCGCTGACCCTGGGATCGGCGGCGCCGCATCTGTTCAACGCCTTCGGCGGCGTCGACTGGCGCTTTACCGTGCTGGCCGGGTCCGCCTGTTCCCTGGCCGCCGCCCTGATGATCAACCTGTTCCGCCATGGCCCCAAGCAGGCCCCCCAGGCCCCCTTCGACGCCGGCGCGGCGTTTTCCGGGTTCACGGTGCCGTCGCTGCGGCTGGCCAATTTCGGCTATCTCGGGCACATGTGGGAATTGTATGCCATGTGGGCGTGGCTGGGGGTGTTCCTGGATGCCAGCTATCGCCTCAGCATGGCCGGCGGCGAGGCGACGTTCTGGGCCAGGACCGCGACCTTCGCCGTGATCGGGGTCGCCGGCGGCATCGGCAGCCTGGGCGCCGGATACCTGGCGGACCGCCTTGGCCGCACCCTGATTACCATTATAGCCATGTCCGTCAGCGGCAGTTGCGCGATGCTGGTCGGCTTCCTGTTCGGCGGCGACCCGGTGCTTTTATTCGCGCTGTGTTTCGTGTGGGGGGTGACCATCGTCGCCGATTCGGCGCAATTTTCGGCCTCCGTCGCGGAACTGTCGCCGCCCGGGCGTATAGGCACCATGCTGACCGTTCAAACGTCCATGGGCTTCCTGTTGACCCTGATCACCATCCACCTGATGCCGCTCGCGGTCGAGGCCCTGGGCTGGCGCTATGCGTTTTGGGTGCTGGCGCCGGGGCCGGTGTTCGGGGTCTGGGCCATGGCCCGGCTTCGCGCCCACCCCGACGCCCTGAAACTGGCCGGCGGGCGGCGCTAGGGATTTGCTCTTTTTACCGCAAATTCGTCGTCGCAGATTGATTCAATCTGCTTGGGATTTGCTCTGGGACCAGGCTCAGTCCCTGGACCGGACCTTGCTCACCTTGCGCCGGTCGGCCGTGGCCTTGCGCCGTTCCCGGCTCAGGCGGATGGCCCAGGTGTCCTCGAAATTTTTCAGGAATTCCACCAGCTCATCGCCCGGCAGGGGGCGCGAGAAGAAATAACCCTGGATTTCATCGCACCCTAAAGAGCGCAGGAAAGCCAGTTGGGCTTCGGTTTCAACCCCTTCGGCGGTGATTTCCATGCCGAAGCTGTGGCCCAGCGTGGTCACCGCGCGGGCGATGACGCCGGAATTATCCTCTACGGTGATGTCGTCGACGAAGGCCTTGTCGATCTTGATGCGCTGCACGGGGAAATTCTTCAGGTAACTGAGGCTGGAATACCCGGTGCCGAAATCATCAATCGACAGCGAAATGCCATGCGCCGCCAACGCGCCGCACAATTCTATGGACTCCTCGGCGTTGCGCATGGCCAGGGTCTCGGTGATCTCGAGCTCCAACTGCTTCGGATCGAGGCCGGTGTCCTTCAGGACGGGCAGCACCATTTCGACAAGCCCTTCCGTGCGGAACTGTTCCGCCGACAGGTTGACCGCCACCTTGACCGGGCCCAGGCCGGCTTCGGTCAGCGCCTTGTTGTGGGTGCAGGCCTCCCTGAGAACCCATTCGCCGAGCGGAATGATCAGCCTGGAGCGCTCGGCGACGGGGATGAATTCCGCCGGTGACATGAAACCGTGTTGGGGATGGTTCCAGCGCACCAGCGCCTCCATCCCGGTAATGCGGTTGCAGCCGATATCCAGCTTGGGTTGGTAGTGCAGCACGAATTCGCCGTTGACTAGGCCTTCGCGCATGTCGTCCTCGATAGAACGGCGGCGCAGAATATCCTCGTTCATCTGGGCAACGTAAAAACAAAAACGCCCCCGTTCGTCTCCCTTGCCATTGGACAGCGCCAGGTCGGCGTTGCGCAGGATGTCTTCCGGGGTTTCCGCGTCATCGGGAAACACCGCGATGCCGACACTGGCGCCGATAAAGACCTTGCGGGCGTTGATCTCGAACGGTTCTTCCAGGCATTGGAGCAGTTTCCGGGACAGCAACGCGACCCCATCGGCATCGGCCGGTTCGACCTGGATGATGCCGAATTCGTCGCCGCCCAGCCGGGCAACCGTATCCGACGTTCGCACGCAGTCCACAAGACGCTCGCCGATGCCCCGCAAAAGCTTGTCGCCGGCCTTGCGGCCCATGGTTTCGTTGACCTCTTTGAAATGATCCAGGTCGACCAGATGGACCGCCGCCAGCTTGCCGCCGCGCCGCGCATGGCCGAGAACCTGATGCAGCCGGTCCTGAAAAAGCGCCCGGTTGGGCAGGCCGGTCAAATCGTCGTAATTGACGACCTGATCCTCGGCTTCCTTGCGTTCGGTGATATCGCGTCCGTAAATGTTGATGTAACCGGCGTCCACGACCGGCTGCAGCGTAAGCAGGAAACATCGCCCATCGAAGTGAAATTCCCGCTCTTGGGACTTTTGGGCGCGGAAGATCTCATCCACCGCATCGCACCAGTCGACGGGCAGTGAGCCGCCGACATCGGCTTGCCATTGGGACAGCAGAACGCCGGACGGTTTGTTGGCGTAAAGGACATCGCCGGCCTTTGAGACCCGCAACACCGGATTGGGGTTTTCTTCAGGAATCCGGGCGATGCTTCGGGTCCGCTCAAAGTCCGAAACCCGCTTGGCGATTTCGGTTTTCAAGGCCTCATTGGCGGTTATCAGATTCTCAAGACTATCTGACATCCCGTACCCGTCCGCTAACTTTCTTAAATTTTAAAAACAACATATGTCTTTATGATTGTTACACTAATCGTGTTCAAGCACCATAATCAAAATGGCTTATGTGAACAAATGCTGACAAATATAATAAATTCCAATGGATTTGGCTGTGATGGCCGACACTCCTTACCCGTCCCCATCGACGTGGGACGCCAGCGCCTCGACAAAGGCTTGATGCACAGGCGTCTCTATCCCCGCATCGCGCCCGAAATCGACAACCGCGCCCGACAGCCATGGCAGTTCCAGCCGCTTGCCCGCCGCCAGGTCATGGAACATGGACGAAGACATCTGCGCCGGCAGGCCGTCGGTGAAGGTCATCCGTTTATCAATCAGGTCGTCGCCCAGGGTCACGCCGCGGGCCCGGGCAATGGCGTAGGTTTCTTCCAGCGCGCGCCGGAACAGGGCGCGTTTTTCGGAATCCCCGCGAATCGGCCCGATGGGCTCACGATAGGTGCAGGTAATGCCGCTGAAGGCGGCGAGGAAGATGAACTTGGACCAGATCACGGCGTCGATGTGATCCGACAGGGTGGCGTCGATCCCGGCCTTGACGCAGGCCTCCAACAAGCCCTGCGTGCGGGGCGCCGGCGCACCGTCCCATTCGCCGAAAGCCAGCATTGCCATGGTGCCGGTGTGTTCGATAACGCCGGGTTTTTG
>JAESSX010000133.1 GCA_016763915.1 Rhodospirillales bacterium | reverse complement strand
GGCCAGGACAAAGAAAAAAATGAAGAAGAGAAGGAAAATACGAACATGGTAGCCTCGACAAATACGGTGGCGCAGGTCAAGGAACTGGCCGATGACAAATACAAATACGGTTTTGTCACCGACATCGAAACCGAAACCGCACCCAAGGGCCTGAGTGAAGATATCGTGCGCTTCATTTCGGCCAAAAAGAACGAACCCGAATGGCTGTTGGAATGGCGGCTGAAGGCGTACCGGCACTGGTTGACCATGCCCGAGCCGGTTTGGTCCAAGGTCGAATTTCCGGCCATAGATTATCAGGATTCCTATTATTACTCCGCGCCTAAGGCCGTCGGCGACGGCCCCCAGAGCCTGGACGAGATCGACCCCGAGCTTCTGAAAACCTATGAGAAGCTGGGCATTCCCCTGAAGGAACAGGAGATGCTGGCCGGAGTCGCGGTGGACGCCGTGTTCGACAGCGTGTCCGTCGCCACCACGTTCAAGTCCAAGCTGGAAGAAGTCGGCGTGATCTTTTGTCCGCTGACCGAAGCCCTCGAAAAATGCCCGGACCTGGTCAAGAAGTACTTAGGCACCGTGGAGCCCTACACCGACAACAAGCACGCCACCCTCAATTCGGCGGTGTTTACCGAAGGCTCCTTCGTCTACATCCCGCCCGGTGTGCGCTGCCCCATGGAGCTCAGCACCTATTTCCGCATCAACGCCAAGAACACCGGCCAGTTCGAGCGCACCCTGATTATCGCCGACAAGGATTCCTACGTGTCCTATCTGGAAGGCTGTACCGCGCCCATGCGCGACGAAAACCAGCTGCACGCCGCCGTCGTCGAGTTGATCGCGCTGGACGACGCCGAAATCAAGTATTCGACGGTGCAGAACTGGTATCCGGGTGATGAAAACGGCAAGGGCGGCATCTACAATTTCGTCACCAAGCGGGGAATCTGCCGGGGCCGCAATTCCAAGATTTCCTGGACCCAGGTGGAAACCGGCTCGGCCATTACCTGGAAATATCCCAGTTGTATCCTGCAGGGCGACAATTCGGTGGGCGAATTCTATTCCATCGCCATCACCAACAACCGCCAGCAGGCCGATACCGGCACCAAGATGATTCACTTAGGTCGCAATACCAAATCCAAGATAATTTCCAAGGGCATCTCGGCGGGCCGTGCGAACCAGACCTACCGCGGGCTGGTCCGGATATCGCCCAAGGCCGACGGTGCGCGCAATTTCACCCAGTGCGATTCCCTTCTGATCGGTGATCAATGCGGTGCCCACACCGTGCCCTATATCGAAAGCAAGAACAAAACCGCCATTGTCGAGCACGAGGCGACCACGTCCACCATCAGCGAAGATCAGCTGTTCTATCTTCGCCAGCGCGGCATCCCGGCGGAAGCGGCCGTCGCCCTGGTGGTCAACGGGTTCTGCCGTGAAGTGTTGCAGCAGTTGCCTATGGAATTCGCCGTCGAAGCCCAGAAGCTGGTCGGCATCAGTTTGGAAGGGAGCGTTGGCTGAGGCCGGCCCCCCAGGTAATAGAAAGAAATAAACATGTTGAAAATAAAAGACCTCCACGTCAGCGTCGACGGCAATGAAATCCTCAAGGGGCTCGACCTCAACGTCAAACCCGGCGAGATCCATGCCATCATGGGGCCCAACGGGTCCGGCAAAAGCACGCTGAGCCATGTCATTGCCGGGCGGGAAGGTTACGAGATCACCGGCGGGCGGATCATTTTTAAGGGCGAGGACCTGACCGGCTTGGAGCCCGAGGAACGCGCCGCCAAGGGCATCTTCCTGGCGTTTCAGTATCCGGTGGAAATTCCCGGCGTCGCCAACACGACGTTCCTGAAAGAAGCCCTGAATGCGATCCGCCGCTACCATGGCGAGGACGAGCTGGACGCCATGCAGTTCGTCAAGATGGTCCGCAAGAAGACCGAGGAACTTGGCATTTCCGATGACATGCTGAAACGCGCCGTCAACGTGGGCTTCTCCGGCGGCGAAAAGAAGCGCAACGAAATTCTCCAGATGGCGGTGTTGAACCCGTCCCTGGCGATCCTGGATGAAACCGACAGCGGGCTCGATATCGATGCGATGAAAATCGTTTCCGAAGGCGTCAACAAGCTGCGTTCACCGGACCGCTCGATGCTGATCATCACCCATTACCAGCGCCTTTTGGATTACATCGTGCCCGACAAGGTGCACGTTCTGGCGCACGGAAAGATCCGGCGCACCGGCGGCAAGGAACTGGCGCTTGAACTGGAAGAAAAAGGCTACGCGGAATTCGGCGAGGCGGTCGCCTGAAGGCGCGCCTGAAATTCCGTAGGATAATAAAACATGAAAAAGAAACCTTCCCCGCTTGCTTTCGTTGACGGGTTCGACGCCACGCACCCTGGATTGCCCGGCGCCGGGCTCCCCTGGATACAGGATCTGCGCGAAGCCGGCATCGAAAGCTTCAACGGCCTCGGTCTGCCGACGATCAAACAGGAAGCCTGGAAATACACCAAGCTGAAACCTCTGGACGACACCAAATTCCAGCTGGTGACGGACGCCGACGGCGCCGCAAGCGTTGATCTGGTGCCGTCGGTATTGCCGGAATCCAACGGCCATACGCGCCTTGTGTTCGTCAACGGCCGCATGCGTTCGGAATTGATGATCGAAGGCGACCTGCCGGACGGGGTGTTCATCGATTGTCTGAAGGATGCGCTCGCCAGTGGCGCGGACTGGACCGAGGAATACCTGGGCCATATCCAGCAAGACGATGATCAATCCATGTTCGCGCTCAACACGGCGTTGATGGACTCCGGGTTTGTGCTCCGCGTCGATCCCGGAGTTGTCGTCGAACAACCGATCGAGGTTATTTTCATCGGCGGCCTGACGGACCATCCGGTGACCTATTTCCCGCGCAACCTGATCGTCATCGGCGACAATGCGCAAGCCACCGTGGTCAAACACCATGTCGGCATGGGCGTCGGCGCGTACTTCGTCAACACCGCTACCGAAATCCAGATCGGCCAGGGCGCGACATTCCATCATTACAAGGTCCAGGCTGAAACCCTCGACGCCATGCACCTGGACACCTCCCATGTCCGGGTCGCCAAGGACGCCACCTATGACAGCTTCAATCTGTCCATCGGCGGGCGGCTTTCGCGCAACGACGTGTCGGTCCGGCTCGAAGGGTCCGGGGCCCATGCCGGCCTCAACGGCGCGTATCTGATGCGCGGCAGCGAGCATTGCGACAACACCACGGTGATCCAGCACCTGGCGCCGAACACCACGTGCCGGGAAGTTTTCAAGGGTGTGCTGGATGATGAGTCCCGCGCGGTGTTCCAGGGCCGAATCGTCGTCCACCGGGAAGCCCAGGGCACCGACGCCTACCAATTGTGCAAGACATTGCTGCTGTCCACGGGCGCGGAAATCGACGCCAAGCCGGAACTGGAAATCTATGCCGACGATGTCAAATGCAGCCACGGCGCGACCACCGGCCAGATCGATGAAACGGCGCTGTTCTACCTGCGCTCACGCGGTATTCCCGAGGCCCTGGCAAGAAACCTCCTGGTGCAATCCTTCCTCGGCGAGGCTCTCGAAGAAATTGCGACGGACAAAGTCCGCGAAGCCTTTACGGATAAAGTGCTGCACTGGCTGCCGGCGGCGTGCTACCTGTCCGAAGAATGGGGGGGGCAATGAGCAATCATACCAATGTCGTGGAAATCGTCCCGGCAACGGCGCTAGGCGACAATTCGAACGCCGCCTATGATATTGAAAAAATCAGGGCCGATTTCCCTATCCTGAGCCGGGAGGTCTACGGCAAGCCTCTGGCCTATCTCGACAACGGCGCCAGCGCGCAGAAACCCCGCCAGGTTATCGCCGCCATGCGAGAC
Organism: Rhodospirillales bacterium; assembly: GCA_016763915.1. The sequence continues at coordinate 719 of JAESSX010000133.1, read as the reverse complement.
GTGTACGAGTCCTATTATTCCAACGTCCACCGGGGCGTGCACTGGACGTCGCAGCAGTCCACCACCGCCTTCGAGGCGGGCCGGGAGACCGTCGCCAAATTCATCAACGCGGCCAGCGTCAATGAAATCATCTTCACCCGGGGCGCCACCGAGTCGATTAATCTGGTTGCCCATTCCTGGGGCCGCAAATTCCTAAAGGCCGGGGACGAAGTCATCATCTCGCACATGGAACACCACGCCAATATCGTGCCGTGGCAGATGCTGCGCCAGGAAATCGGCATCGACCTCAAGGTCGTGCCCATCGACGATGACGGCAATTTCATGTTCGACGAATTTGAAAAACTGCTGTCGCCGAAAACCAAACTGGTCGCGGTGACCCATGTCTCCAACGCGCTCGGCACCGTCGTGCCGGTGAAGGCCGTTATTGAACGGGCCCATGGCCAAGGCGCGCTTGTGTTGCTGGACGGTTGCCAGGCGATCCAGCACACGGCGGTCGATGTTCAGGACCTGAATGTGGATTTCTACGTGTTTTCCGGTCACAAACTGTACGGGCCGACCGGCATCGGCGTGTTGTGGGGGCGCGAGGATATTCTCAATTCCATGAACCCCTATCAGACCGGCGGCGAGATGATCTCGTCGGTGACGTTCGAGAAAACCACGTTCAAAAAAGCCCCCCACCGGTTCGAGGCGGGTACGCCGGCGATCGCCGAAGCCATCGG
>JAESSX010000132.1 GCA_016763915.1 Rhodospirillales bacterium | reverse complement strand
TTTGCAATTTTCAACTGTAATTCTTTTTTCATTCTATAATTATGGCACCCTCTAAAAACTGTCCCATCTTCCAGTTTTTTATCCCAAAGAAAGCATCTATGTTCAGGCTCCTTATCTTCACCACATATACCGCCGCCAACAGCAGGAACATCATTTGCACCAGTAGCGACAATAGTTCCGTCGATAGACTGTAATGAAGCGCCAACCTGCCTTGATAAACATGAAGATCTCAGTGCCGCTGTGTGAGCGAAGTACATTCCAGTTTCCCGAAGTGTCGGCCTCACCAAGTCACTTCCAAGAATTAAATCAATGAGGCGCTGTAAGTCAGCAGTAGCGCTTTCTTCATTCGGTTCATTGTTATCCAAAAAATAATCTGCATGATGAAATGCTTTTATAACCTGTTGTCCGGCTGAATTCTCATTGTCTTTTTCATCCCGGTCGAGAAATTTAATGACTTTCTTTTTCGCCACACCTGCAAACTTCACATCACTCACTTTACCTCCAAATAAGCGTTTTTCCCGTGCTTTTCGATCACAATGTATTGCCAGTAGATAAAATGATTTTCCGTACACCTGCCTGAGCAAGACAATCTCTTCAAAGTGCTTTATTGAGTCTATGATAAATGCCCTTTTTTCCCTTCCTGCTTTACTTTCCCCTCGCTCCTCCTGAATTTTCTTAATTGCTAAAGCTGAAAGTGCCAGCTCCCCTTTTTCCTGTCGCAATCTATCTCCCAAATTTTGCAGCTTTTCTGCTCGGTCAAATGTGCTGATTCCTTTGTTTGGAGCTGCTTCTACTTTTGGTACTGTTTCAGCTTTATAATATTCGACAATTTGATCACTTAATTTTATTCTTATTGGTCTTTCGTAGCCTTGGCTATCAAGTAAATTGATCAACTTTTCAGCAATGCTTGAACAACCTGCTCCCGCATAACCAACCAAGGCAATTACAATTTCTTCTGATCTTTCTGTAACTTTCTTGATATTAATTTTTTCATCATTGGCTGCTTTCTTACGGGCAACACTCATCATCTATCTCCCTGTTTCAATATCCACCTTCGGCACGCCTCTGACGATTTTTGGGGAGTAGCTCATTACAAATAGTCTCTTGACTGCTTAACCGAAGATACCCTGCCCAACCATGATCCATCATGTCGCGGCAACTTGGATTTGGGGCTTATGTTCTATTGGCAACTTCCCCATATCATCAACTCTACTTTTCTCCCGCTCACCCGGCCAGCGCCTTCGCGCCGTGGCGTTCCATCATGGTTAGTAGTTTTGCGGCGGGGCCGCTGGGGTGTTTTGGTTTTTTGGCTTCCCAGGACTGCACGGTTTTCAGGCTGACATTGAGGTGCATTGCCATTTGCCTTTGTGTCAGGTCTTCACGCTTGCGGACGAATTTTACCCGTTCCGGGGTATATTCGGGAATGGTTTCCAGGCAGGTGTCGTCGAAATACTGCATGTCGCCATCCGGCATCAGGCCGATTTTATGGAGATCACCGGCGGATTCATGGAGTGCCGCATAGGCGTCGGATTTATAGGTTTTCTTCATCGCAGTTCACCTCGAATAAAACATTTTCATCTTTTGCCATCGTCAATTGTGCGTCACCCAGGGCGATGTAGTGTTTTGCCAGCTTCTTGAAATCCCGCGCCTCATCCTTCGCGATATTGTCCTTAGCGCTTTTCTCAAAGCCATACATGAAGAAAGCCTTGTCGCCTTTCACGTAGGCCAGAATAGTGCGGTGACCGCCCGACTTGCCTTCCCCCTTCCTGGCTATGCGCTTCTTGAACAGGTTGCCGCCATAATCCGTATCGACCAGACCGCTTTCAATCTCCGCCACCGCCTTGCACAGATCGCCGTCGGCAATGCTTTTCTTCCCTGCGTACCTGTTGAAAGGTTTATTTTTAAAGATACGCACAACCTCTCCCGATGGCCTACTTAGTAGTACTCCTACTTAGTAGGCATTGTCAATATTGACCATAAAGTCTTTACCCCACGAAAAAAGGCGGCCCACCCATGCCGGGGGAGCCGCCTTAATCGTTCGTATCACGACCTTAGGTCGCGGCGAGTAAGCTCGGGTTATTTGCCCGAGATGTCCTCGCCGGTGGCCTGGTCGACGGATTTGAGGGACAGTTTGACCTTGCCCCGGTCGTCGATGCCGATCAGCTTGACCTTCACTTCGTCGCCGACGTTGACGACGTCGGTGGTCTTGCCGACCCGCTCGGGCGCCAGTTCGGAAATGTGAACCAGGCCGTCCTTGGCGCCCATGAAGTTGACGAAGGCGCCGAAATCGACGGTCTTGACGACCTTGCCGTTGTAAATGGCGCCGATTTCCGGCTCGGCCGTCAGGCCCTTGATCCATTCGACGGCGGCGTCGGCCGCTTTCTGGTCGACGGCGGCGACCTTGACCGTGCCGTCGTCGTCCAGGTCGACCTTGGTGCCCGTGGTCTCGCAGATTTCCCGGATCATCTTGCCGCCCGGTCCGATGACGTCGCGGATCTTGTCCTTGTTGATCTTGATCACGGTAATCCGGGGCGCGTTCTGGCTGACCTCGGTCCGGGCCACGTTCAGACCCTTGGCCATTTCGCCGAGGATGTGGATGCGGCCGTCGCGTGCCTGGGCAAGCGCAGCCTTCATGATATCTTCGGTCACGGAGGTGATCTTGATGTCCATCTGCAGGGACGTGATGCCGTCTTCGGTGCCGGCGACCTTGAAGTCCATATCGCCAAGGTGATCTTCGTCACCCAGGATATCGGACAGGACGGCATAGTCGTCGCCTTCCTTGATCAGGCCCATGGCGATGCCGGCGACCGGTTTGGACAGCGGAACGCCCGCGTCCATCATCGCCAGCGAAGCGCCGCAAACAGACGCCATCGAAGACGATCCGTTGGACTCGGTGATTTCCGACACCACGCGGATGGTGTAGGGGAAATCGTCCTTCGACGGCAGCAACGGATGAACGGCCCGCCACGCCAGTTTGCCGTGACCGACTTCACGCCGCCCGGTAAACCCGAAACGGCCGGCCTCGCCCACCGAATAGGGCGGGAAGTTGTAGTGCAGCAGGAAGTGTTCGCGGTAATCCTCGGCCAGGCCGTCGATGATCTGTTCGTCCTGTCCGGTGCCCAGCGTCGTGGTCACCAGGGCCTGGGTTTCACCGCGCGTGAACAGGGCGGAACCGTGGACGCGCGGCAGGATGCCGGTCTCGACCGCGATGTGGCGGACGGTCTTGGTGTCGCGGCCGTCGATGCGCTGGCCGGTCTTCAGGATATCCTGGCGCACGATGTCTTTTTCCAGACCCTTGAGAACGTCGCCCAGGACCGCTTCGACCAGGGCTGCGTCGACGCTGTCGTCGGCGGCGAGGGCCTCCTTGACCTTATCCCGGGCGAGCCCGAGTTTTTCAACGCGAGGCGTCTTCTTGGTTTCCTTGTAGGCGGCGCGGTAATCGGCTTCCGCCAGGGCCTTGACCTTGTCCGCCAGGGCCGCCTTGCCTTCGGGTTCGCCCGGGATTTCGCGGGGCTCCTTGGCGCAGGCTTCGGCCAGTTCGATGATCGCGTCGATCACCGGCTGCATGCCGGCGTGGCCGAACATGACGGCGCCCAGCATGACTTCTTCGGACAGCTGGGAGGCTTCGGATTCGACCATCAGCACGCCTTCGCGGGTGCCGGCGACGACCAGATTAAGGTCGGTGTTCGGCATCACGTCGAGCGGCGGGTTGAGCACGAACTCACCGTCGATGTAACCGACGCGGGCGCCGGCGATGGGGCCCATGAACGGCAGGCCGGAAATGGTCAGCGCCGCGGACGTTCCGATCATGGCGACAATGTCCGGATCGTTTTCCAGATCGTGCGTCAGCACCGTGCAGATCACCTGGGTTTCGTTGCTGAAACCCTTGGCGAACAGCGGCCGGATGGGCCGGTCGATCAGGCGCGACGTCAGGACTTCCTTTTCCGCGGGGCGGGCTTCGCGTTTGAAAAAGCCGCCGGGAATCTTACCCGCGGCAAAGGTCTTTTCCTGATAGTGAACGGCCAACGGGAAAAAATCGATTCCCGGGCGGGGCTTTGCTTCGCCGACCACGGTGCACAGCACCTTGGTGTCGCCATAGGTCGCCATGACGGCGCCATCGGCCTGGCGGGCGATTTTCCCGGTCTCGAGGACCAGGGTGCGGCCGCCCCATTCAATCTCTTTTCTAAACTCTTGAAACATTAGTTTCATTCCTTCCTTCGGACAGACAGCTTACACATCCAGGCGGACATCAAGTTCTCTTCATCCTACAAACGTACAATTGGCGTGCCCAATGCACGCCGACAGCCTCAGGTCGCCCGCGCAGGCAATGCCTGCCGCCGGGCGCGCACGGCTGTTTCGGGTACCACCCCCCATGGGCGGACCCCGTTCATTTCAAAACTCTCATGCAAAGGCACGTCGCTACCGGCGCAGATTGAGGCGTTTGATCAGCGTCTCGTAACGCTCGACCTTTTTCCTTTTGACATAGTCGAGCAAGCGGCGGCGCTGGCCTACCATCATCAGCAGGCCACGGCGCGAGTGAAAGTCCTTCTTGTGGGTTTTCAAATGGTCGGTGAGGTTGATAATGCGCTCCGTAAGGATCGCGACCTGCACCTCCGGCGAACCGGTATCGTCTTTTTTGACGGCGAACTCCTTGATGAGCTCCTGTTTCCGCTCTGCGGTAATCGACATCGTGTACTCCGAAATCTAAAAGTTCATTACGCGGAAGGGACGAATTTCCCCTCCCTTTATTTTCGCCAGCGCCACCAGTCTGCCCTCGGCCATGGCGCAAACGACGTCGCCCTGGCTGATGTTTTTAAAAGGAGACCGATTGGCCACCGGCAGTACCGGAACAGCCTGTCCTCGGCTTAGCTTTCGGGCCTCTGGCTCCGTCAGGGCCAGTGCCGGGATGTCGTCCAGCACGGTCTCGACGGGTAACAGGTGCTCCGAGAGCGGCGCACTATGCGCCAGCGATTCCAGTTTATCCAGCAGTTTATCCAACGAAATCGCATCTTTTTCCGAAAACGGCCCGACCGACACCCGGCGAAGCGCGGAAACATACCCCACCGTGCCCAAAGCCAGGGCGATATCGCGGGCCAGCGCGCGCATATAAGCGCCTTTTCCCGAGAGAACTGCGAATTCGGCATGGTCCTCGTCGATCTCGCGGACCAGACTGAGGTCCTCGATATGAATGGTGCGGGGCTTCATCTCAGGCGCCTTGTCGGCGCGCGCCAGCTCATAGGCCCGCTTGCCGTCGATCTTGATCGCCGAAAAAATCGGCGGGGTCTGTTGGATGTCGCCGATAAAGCGGTCGAGCACGGCGACGATCTGTTGCCTGGTCGGGCGCACGTCGCTGGTTTCGGTAACGTGGCCTTCGGCATCGTCGGTATTGCGGGCCTCGCCCCAGCGCACGGTGAACCGGTAGCCCTTGGACCCGTCCATGGCGTAAGACACGGTTTTCGTCGCCTCGCCCAGGGCCAGCGGCAGGATCCCCGTCGCCAGCGGGTCCAGGGTGCCGCCGTGGCCGACCTTGGCGGCGTTGGTGGCGCGGCGAACGCGGGTGACGACATCGTTGGAGCTGATGCCGGACGGTTTGTCGATGATCAGCCAGCCGTGGATCGGCGTGCCGCGGCGTCTACGCCCCATTGCCGGAGTCTCCGTTATCGGGCGCGCCGTCATCCTCGCCCAGGTCGCGGGCCACAAGCGGGGTTTTCAGCAGATTTTCGATGTGGGCGGCTTCCGCAAACGTTTGATCGGGCTCAAAACGCAGGTTGGGCAGGCGTTTC
>JAESSX010000131.1 GCA_016763915.1 Rhodospirillales bacterium | reverse complement strand
GGCGTTTTCGTGACGGAAGTCCGCGACACCGGAACCGGTCAGGTCACCTTCCAGTACCCGTCGAAGAAGGCGGTGGCCGCCTATGCCCGGAGCAACGAATCGGAGCAAGCACAACAAGCCCCCGAGCAGTCCAACGCACACCAGGGCAAAGCGGAAAGCAGCCCGAAGGTCGAGTCTTCGGCACCGACTTCGAATTCGCCATCGGCGGATGCAGTTACGGATGGCACGACAGGCCAGGAACAGGATTAAGGGTATCCTGGCCGGGTCGTGTTAAGCGAGACCGTTAATCGACCGCGTTACGAACTTTCGTGACATCGAAGGTCATTTGCCCGGGACTGGGCACGCCGTATGACCCTTTGGCGTTGTAAGGACGCCGAAGGGGCTAACTGCGTGCTCACCGGGACCTTTTTTTCCTCCCCAAAAAAAATCAGGCATTTAAAAGGTACCAGTGTATCGTAGACGATATGCTGTCTTCGGACGCTAACGCCGGGCCCTTTTTGTCTTCTTCATCAGGGGGACCGGCTACCGATTCATGGGACCAGGTTATGAGCAGGGATGTAAAACCCGGCGGTCAAATGCGGGAAACGAAGGAGGCCGGTCTCAAGGGGAGCGGAGATACCCCTCGGAACGAGGGGCAGGCCGCTGACGATGAGAAATATCAAGAGTTACAACGCCTCATTGAAGAAATCCTTCGCCAAGGGTTGGATTTGCATCAAAAGGGCTTTCTGGAAGAGGCGGAAAAACTCTATCTGAAAATTCTAGAAGCCGACCCCAATAACCCAAACGCCAACTACTTTCTGGGTTTGATCGCGCGCCAAACCGACAGAAACGAAAGGGCCGTGCCTTTGTTTATCAAGGCCATTGAGGGAAATTCCAATGAGCCCGCCTATCATGCGGATCTGGGGAGCGTGCTCCATCGACTGGGGCGATTGGAAGATGCGGTCGCCGGTTATCAGAATGCTCTTGTCCTCAAACCGGATTTTCCGGAGGTGCTAAGCAACAAAGGCGTGGCGCTCAAGGAGCTGGGGCGTTTGGAAGAAGCCGTCGCTTGTTTTCGGTCCGCTCTTGAAATCAATCAGGATTTTGTCAAGGCACACATCAATCTGGGAAACGCCTTGTTGAAAATGTTGCGGCGGGAGGAAGCCGAGGCATGCTATCGCACCGCCCTGGCCATCAATCCTGATTTTTTAGATGCTCACCTTGGCCTCGGAAAAGCATTACGGAAACAGGGCCGCCAGGATGAAGCCCTGGTCAGCTATCAACACGCCGTGGCCCTAATGCCGAACAGCCCCGAAGCGCATAACAGCCTGGGAACGGTGTTCAAGGAATTGGGACGCATTGAAGATGCTGTTGAAAGTTATCAACAGGCCTTGTCCCTGAACCCGGATTTTGCGGACGTGCATAGCAACTTAGGCGTTGCTTCCCTGGAAATGGGCCAGTTGGACGACGCTGAAGCCTGGCAATTGAAGGCCCTTGAAATTGACGCCGATTGCGCTGAAGCCCACTACATTCTGGGGCTCCTCCATTTGATGGCTGGCCGTTTCCGGGAAGGATGGGACGCATACCATTGGCGGTGGCGTCTGGATGAATATAGCAACAAACCCGAAATTCCTGTTTCCGAGTGGGACGGGTCGGATATTGCAAACAAGACAATTCTGATCTGGGCCGAACAGGGGGTCGGCGACGAGATCCTGTTCGCAGGCATTCTTCCTGACCTGATTGCGACCGGGGCCAGGGTGATTCTGGAAAGTGATCCGAGACTGGTGCCTTTGTACCAACGGTCCTTTCCCGGGATCGAGTGTATTGCCAAGGGGGAATTGCCGGCTTCCGGCCTGCGCTACGAAGACATCGATTTTCAGGCGCCGGTGGGCGATCTTGGCGGCTGGTTCAGGCCGGATATAGCTTCTTTTTCAACGCCTTGCGGGTTCCTTAAGGCGGACCCGGAGCGGACGGCGCAACTGAGGGCGCGGTATCGGGAACGGTTTCCGGACAAGCATCTGGTTGGCATTTCCTGGCGCAGCATCTCGATGCATACCGGCGGCGGGCGCTCTCTCGCGCTGGAGGACTGGCTGCCGGTTTTATCCCACCCCCGGTGTGCGTTCGTGAACCTCCAGTACGGCGACGTAGCGGACGAACTGAACGGCCTCAGACGGGATCATGGCATTGATGTCCTGGTTGACCCCGACATTGATCCGTTCGGGGATATCGACGGACTTTCGAGCCAGATTGCGGCGATGGACTCGGTTATTTCCATCGACAACATTACCCTCCTGTTGGCCGGCTCGTTGGGGGTTTCCACATGGGCGCTGCTGATGACCCCACCGGATTGGAGATGGCTGCTGGATCGCGACGACAGTCCCTGGTATCCGGAGATGCGCCTGTTCCGCCAGGAGAAAACAAAGGATTGGACCGGCGTTATCGATCGGATGGCCCGGGCCTTGAACGGACGCTTTGAAAACTAACGAATACTGCCGGCCGGCGGTCTTTAAGGGGGATGTTTTTTCCGGAAAACAGACCCCGATCGCGGAAGGCCCCCACACAATGTGCGGGGGCGCGGTTTTGCGTATTGGTTTAAGGTTTCGGCTTTAAGGACGAGCCTGGAAATTCTCTAAGTGGGAAGAGTAACGCTTAACACCAGTGCATTTTTTGGGGCTCTGTATTCCAAAAACTAAACTTTCTCGAGGAACAATTTAGGTTTTGTGACCGGTAAACTATCTAGATTTTTAGAATTAATCTGAAGATTCTCAATTTTGTCTTTAGCTAAAGACAATTTATATTCCAAGGGATTAGGCCAATTAATCTCTGCCATTCCATTTGGTTCTATGTGCAGACCCTGGCTTGCCGAAAATGGAAAGTAATTTGCAATATTGTCAAATTCATGCCCCGCGTCCGCACCATGAGCAGATGGATTGCGCAATTCTGAATGTTTAGCAGGCTTTTTTCTAACAATTAGAGAAAGTTCGTAACTCGCAAAAATTTCAGCACTACTGCAATCAAAACCAGCCATTATCAAATTATAGCAAAGAAGAGGTATGCTCCATGACGTCAGATGTCCTGAAATCAAACGTTCTCTAGGGTGATTCGGTACAATTATAGCCAGCACCCCATCATCCTCTAGTGAATCGTAGATTTTATCCAAAAATTGCCCAACATTTCTTTGATGCTCCAAAACATGGGAACACCAAATAGCTTCGAACTTCCGGTCAAACTCGACATCTATAAAATCGCCGACATAATCAGCATCTTTAACGATATCAACAGAAAAGGTCTCTTTTCCAAAATACTCAAAAAAACGCCTATGCTCACCCTCACCTGAGCCGATATCCAATACATTCCTGAAAGAATGATTACTTAACATGCGGAGAATGGCATGGACGCCCCAATCCAGTTTAAACGCATTTTTCTGAGGCATAATCCAAAATTCCCAAGAAACCCTTCAAACTGAACTGCTCCGCTCCGCTCCTACCAGCTTGGATCTTTGCTAGGACCGTAGAGACCCGGATATTTGACTGAGAAGATACCGCTCTGGCAAGCCCTTTAAGGGCTAACTCAAATCCGTCATTTTGATCTCACCGTGGATTTCCTCGGCCTACGCCGGAACGGGTCTTCGTTGCCGATCATCGATCAGGGCAGGAATTTTCTCAGACAAGCTCCTCGGCACGGCAACCCCGGCCAATTGGAAAATGACATAACGACCATGGCGGACGACCTTGGCGCCGATCTTCACCAGCTTCTCCGTTCTCCGCCGCCGCTTGGTGCGGTTTCATTCCCTCTGTTTTTAATCTTCCCCGGGCGGGTTTTTTCGGATGACGACCTGCAGTTGCGCCAGGGCCGGGCCATAGGTCTGGTCCACGGTGGCGCCGTAGGTGTGAAAAAAACGGTTGATCTCGGCGGCCAGCGGCAAGGTCAGCATATTCAGATTGAGCAAATGGTTGAATTGATCCAGCAACAAGTCCCTGAGGGCGGCTGCGCCTTCGCTTTCCGGTTCCAGGCGCATCAGGTCATAGTCATAGCCCGGGTCATGCACTTCGGCGGAAATCACCTCGCCGCCGGCCAGGCCGCCGGCCAGTTGGGCAAGGTCATGGGAACACGGTGACCAGGTGTCCTCTTTGTCGAGGCGGAACGTGGCCTTGTGGTCGGGATTGAAACGGCTGGGCCAGACACCCTGTTCGTAAAGATTTTCATCGGGCACAACGACGACAAGATATCCGCCCGGCTTGACCAGTTTCCACCACCGGCGTAACGCGTCCACCGGATTGTGCATGTGTTCCAGACAGTGGCTGGCGTGGACACAGTCATAGCCTTCCGCCTCGCGCACCTCGTCGATGAGATTGGCGTTGCCCTGGTCCAGGTCGAAGGGTTCGGCGTCGGGCACGACAAGCGTGTCGCCGCAACCGATGTCGATCACCCGCCCGGACACGTAGGTATCGAGAAACGCCTGGCCGCGGAACTGGTTGGTTTTTTCCGATTCAAACATAAAGAGTCCCCGTCCCGTCCTTCGAAGATGGCATCACCCGGAACCGGGCCGGGTCGCGCCCGTGGCGGCGTCCCCCCGATCCAGCCCCGTATCGCTTTTTTTATTGAAGCTTTGGGTGAACTTGTAATGGGTAAAATTGATCCGTTCCCCTGAACCCTTCAAAGGTTGGCCTCGGCCTCGGGCATTTGGCCATGTTTTTGAAGGGCGGTGTTTAAGTTGGCAAGGGTTTCGGCATCTTCGGGGGCAATCACCAGGGCATTGCGGTAACTGGCGATGGCATCGTCGAAGTGCCCCTGTGCCAGCTGCACATTGCCTAAGTTGTTGTGGGCCTTGGAATACTCGGCGTTGAGCGCGATGGCCCGGCTATGGCTCGCCGCCGCCTCGTCCAGACGGCCCAATTCGCAAAGGGCGTTGCCCAGGTTGCAGTGATAGGCCGCCGTTTCGGGGTTGATGTCGATAGCCCGGGCGATCAGTTCAACGGATTCTTCCATCATGCCGACCTGATAGGCGATGACGCCAAGAAAATGATTGGCGTCGGCATGATCGGGATTGATCGTAAGAAGCTTGCGGTAAGACGCCTCCGCATCTTCCAGCTTCCCCGCCTGATGGGCGCGAAGACCTTCCTTGATGAACGCCTCCAACTGAACGTCTTCGTCCTCCGTGACGAAGATCATGTCTGTCACGCCGGCGTCCTGCAACAGTTGCGCCTGGGTCTCATGCGCCCGGGCAAGGTCTTCGTCCCCTGACTGGCGCATGGCCTCGGCGTAGAGGCGCTGATAATCCGGGTTGCAGGAATTTTGGTACAGAATCTTTTTCAAAAGGGGAACGGCCGCGGCCAGATCGCTCGCTTCGAGGTAGAGTTTTGCCAGCTCGAACAGGGCGCTGTGATGGGCATGGGGCCGTTCGGCGATCTCCTGATAGGCGCGCCGTTTTTCCGCTTCGTTCGCGGTAACAGGATGCTCAAAGGTTTCGGTAATGTCCGGGGTGATTTCGCCGACCACGGAAAAGGGAAGTTTATAGCGGCGGTTGCAACTGCGGCACGAGATCCAGCTGACCACGCCCTTGCGTTTGTAAACCTTTTTGTAGGTGTTGGGCTTGCGGCAGTGCGGACATACCGTTTCCAGAGCCATCAGGCTGTTGCCCAGTTCCGTGATCGAGGTGATTTTGCCCGTGATGCCGATGGTCTTGCCAATGAAATAGATGTAGCGGCTCAGTTCCGAATAGGCGTCGTCCGGGATATCCGTGACGTTGATTTCATATTCGTTTTTTTCCAGATATTCGATCTTGTCCTTGATCTCGCCCCGGGCCAGGGCGTCGCGATAAATCACGGTGCCGGGGTGGAACCCGACCATGGACATACGGATGATGTTTTGCGGGTTTTCGGCGTACCATTTCAGGCTTTCGGCCACCGTTTGCTGAGTTTCCGCCGGGTCGCCGAAAATCAGATTGCCACCGAAGCCGAGGCCGACCTCGTTGGTAATTTTCAGGGTTTCGTTGATGTCTTCCAGGGTGATTTTCTTCTTCATGCTCAACAGCACGTCGGGGCTGGCGCTTTCGATGCCGTAACCAACGGTTTTGCAGCCGCTGTCGCGCATCATGGTCAACATCTCGCGATCCACGGGTTTGACCCGGATCGAGCATTGCCAGTTCAGGTTCATCGGCCGGATGCGCTCGCAAAACTCGATCATGCGGGTTTTTTTGAGGGAAAACAGGTCGTCCATGATGAACAGGGTATTGATTTTGAAGCGGTCGACCAAATACTCGATTTCCGCCATGACGTCATCCAGGTTGCGGGTCCGGTACTGGGTTTCGACCAGTTCATAACAGCAGAACGTGCATTTGAAGGGGCAGCCCCGGCTGGTCATGATGGGCACCATGCGCGGGTCGTCGTGGTGGCTGAACACCAGCCCGCCATCGTCCGTCTGACCCCTGAGGTTGACGAAAGAGTCCATCTCCATGCCTTCGTAGTCGGGCCAGGGCAGGGAATCGATGTCCTGGATCAGCGGCCTGGGCGGGGTGGTGACCAGCTCGCCGGTCTGCTCGTCCCGGTACATGATGCCCTTGACGCCAGACAGGTCGCGTTTGCCCGCGAAGGCGTCCATCAACTCGACAACGGTTTCATCCGCCTCGCCGATAACGGCGATGTCGGCCCCCAATCCGTCATAGACGACGTCGGGCTGGCTTGTGACGACCATGCCGCCGACCATGGTTTTGACGTCGGGGCAGGCGATCTTGGCCAGACGAAGATAATCCTGCAATAGACCGTAACTGAACGACATGGAGCCGGTGCCGATGACATCCGGTTGTGTGGACCGGATGAGCTCGATCAGATCCTCGCCCAGGCCATAGTCATAATGGTTGAGGTTGAGCAGCGAGACGGAATGACCGGCCCGTTTCAGGACGGCGGAAAGAGAACCGATTCCGATGGAGATATCATAGGGCAGTCCCTTGATAGCGGCTTTGGGCATGATGAGGGTAATTTTCATGACTGCGCCTTTCAGGGTCGGAACTGTATACAATCCTTCGTAAGATCAAGCTAATTCATTATAAACGGCATAAGCGAAGAAATTTTTAATTCTTCGGGAACCCAGGCTCGTTTTTTTTGAAACATTAAAAAATATCTGAAGATATCCGGCGGCCAGGCGTTTAAACCGGCATGAAATTGCTCAGGCTCAACTGACGGATGCGGGCGAAGACGTGGAACGAGGCTTCCAGCGCCCGTTCCTGGTTCAACAGGAGGGTGATGGTTTCCGTCAGATTGATATTTTCCACAGCCCCGATGCTGGTTTCCAGGAAGCTGATGAAATTCCTATGCAACGCGTTGGTGGCATCGATCAGGACACGGTCAAAACCCAGGTCCAACTCCATCTGTTCGATATTGCTGCTCAGTTCGGCGCCAAAGGGCGGCGTGCCGCCTAGGGCGCGTTCCAGGGCGCTGTCCAACAGGTACAGGATCTTGTCGATGCGGTCCTCGTTCTGGTCCAGCCCGCCTTCGGTCTTGAACACCCCCTGCATGGTGATCTTCATGGCCCGGATGGCCTTTTCAAACCCGCCGTTGACGGCATTGAGGTCGTATTCAAATTTCCGGTTGGTATCGACCCGGTGGGTCACCGAGACCTGGTCCCCCTTGAAATAAGACGTCGACGAAATGGTGCCGGTGGCTTTTTCCGAGGTGACGGTGCCGTTGAGACCGGCCCCGTTGGTGACCGCGTTGGCGGTGACCAGGGTGACGGTGGATTTGTCCAAAGACACCGAGGCGATGGTGTAGGTGTTGCCGTCGTTGGCCGTGCCGGT
>JAESSX010000130.1 GCA_016763915.1 Rhodospirillales bacterium | reverse complement strand
CGCCACGTTTATCTAAAGAAATTCTTCGGTGCGGCGGTCGGGCTGGCGCACGGGCGCATGAAGGGCATGGACAAGGACGCCGCCATGGAAGCCTTTGCCTCAGGTCTTACCCGCATCCTCGTCGCGACCACAGTGATCGAGGTCGGCCTCGATGTGCCCGACGCCACCGTGATGGTGATCGAACACGCCGAACGCTTCGGATTGGCGCAACTGCACCAGCTTCGCGGCCGCATCGGCCGGGGCAACAATCCGTCGACGTGCCTGTTGCTCTACGCCTCGCCCCTGACGCCGGCGGCGGAAGCCCGCCTGAAGATCATGCGCGAAACCGACGACGGCTTCCGCATTGCCGAGGAAGACCTGAAACTTCGCGGCGCCGGGGAACTGCTCGGTACCCGGCAAAGCGGGCTGCCGGAATTCCGCATGGCCGATTTGAGCGTGCATGGCGACCTGCTGGCGGCGGCGCGCGACGACGCGGCGTTGATCCTCAACCTGGATGCCGACCTTCAAAGCGAACGCGGCCAGGCCCTGCGAACGCTTTTGTACTTGTTCGAGAGGGATGCCGCGGTCAGGAACCTGCGTTCGGGGTAACCGGGCTTTCCTTGAGTTCCGGACAGCTGGTTTCGTCGCGCCGGATTTCGCGGACAACGGCCCAGCCGGCAAGGGCGATGCCGATGGCGGCGACGTAAAGCCGCATCGGTTCGAAGTACGTGAGCAACAAATCGCCGCCGAACAGAAGAAGCAGGATTTTGTTGCAGACCGGACAGGCGATGCCCACGAAACCAAGAACGCCGCCCACTCCCGCGGTCTTGCCCGAACAGGCGGGGCGGCGAATGGCGATAAAAACGCCGATCAGGACCGACAACAGCAACAGGGCCGTAATTTCCCAATTCCCGGCCGGTGTCATCCGGATGAAAAGCGGGTTTTCCCAGATCGCCGAAACCGTTCCCAGGCCGGCGAACGTCAGCACCGCGACCATCGCGCCCTTGAGGGCCCGGCCGGGCGTTAATCGCAATGTATCGGGTTCATCCGGCATTCAGGGGTTCCTGCACGTAGCGGCGGCCATGGTCAAACCTGGACCCATTAACAATACCCATTGACGGAGAGACCGGTTCCTGGGATTCGTCATTGATCAACCTTACCTTTTTGTCAGGCCGTGGGCTCTTTATTTCAGGCTGTGGGCACCGGAATTTCCACACCGTCTTCCTTGACGGATGTTGCGCGCCGCCGTGATCCGCGTTTTTTCCTCCAGGTTTTGGTAAAGGCGGCAAGCTGAAGCAAAGCCACCGCGGCGACCAGGGCGGCAAACGGAATCTGGGCCCAGTTCGCCTCAGGTGTGGGGCGATGGAAATCCTGGAAATGGAGATACAGGAAATACGCCGTATGCAGGATGACCAACATCCACAGGACATACGCCCCCTGTTGCACAAACTTCCAGACCGAACCGCTGAGGAGGCGCTGGCTCCAGTTGCTGGAGGACAGCGCCAGCACCAGGCCGTAGACAAGCGCCACGATGCCGATGACATTGGCCAGGGCGAACCCATGCTGAAGCATGACGTAAGTTCCCGACACCGGGTGCAACTCGTAGCCGAAGATGCGGATCAAGTCCCATTTGACCCAGCCGCCAAGGATAATCAACGTGTGCGCGATGGCTAAAACCACTCCATGGATTCCGAATTCGCGCCGAAACGACAGGCCCCGCTTGGCTCCCGGCCACAACCGCGCCAGCGGCCCCAACGCCATGGACGCCGAGATCAACATCAGGCTCATGTCGCCGACGGCCCGGTTCCAGCGATGCATTTCCGACCAGTCGGCCCGGGATTCCAGAAAGGCGTAGGTGCCGGCGGCGGCGGTCAGCAGGACCAGAAAATGGCGTGCCTTCCAGCCGGGGCTCCTTAGCGCCCCGGACAGTGAACTTCGAGCTTTCAAGATTTTTAATTCCTCTGCCTGAATACAAAACGTCACAGGTGGAGGGGTCCTCCGGCCCTGGACCGATCATCCATGGGAATATGACTATTTTATGGTCCACCGGCCGAATCCGGGAATCTGCGCTCTGGGGTAAAGCCGGGCTCGATGTTACCGGGTGAGCGTTATCGGGAGGACGAGGTCGGCCGTTTCCTGAGAAAGAAACCGGCGATAAGAACAAGGACGGTAACGGCCGACATTTTGATGAAAAAACCGTATTCGGTGAAGAGTTGTGCGATGTTTTCCAATTTCTTATTTCCCAGATTTTTTTTTAAGTTTGATCGAATGTTTTTGGTACAGCCACAAAATTACACAAGCCGGTTTTTGGTCGTCTACCCATAAAAAACCATGCCCATCGGCCTTTTGTGCCAAAAGACATATGCTGCCGTTCAATAAATTGAAATTATTGAGTAAAAATAGGATTCCCTGGCTCTAAAAAGACCGAATCGGACACTTTGGGGAGGCTCTGTCCAGGGCTTCGTTTCAGGGGGGGGCGGGGAAAAAACGGCCGAATCGGGCGTTCGTTGCAGCCCAGTGGGCGGCGCAAAAAAATTGCTAGGAAATCTGCTTCTCGCCCGGACGCGTACCCTTGGGGACAAGAACGGGCGCCCTTTCCTTTTCCCGCAGGATTTCCATTTCCTCATAGGTGTGCGCGGCGGTCAGGGGAACGTCCTGCTGATCGGGCGCACGGTGGTCCGGCGGCGTGATGATACCGCCCGAAATCACCATCTTGATGGCTTCTTCCACGGTCATGGACAAAGCCACCAGATCTTTTTTGGGAACGAACAACAGATACCCGGATGTCGGATTGGGCGTCGTCGGCAGGAAGATGTTGATACATTCTTCTTCGGTGACGTTCTGGACTTCGCCTTCGGTGCGTCCGGTGATAAACGCGATGGCCCATATGCCGCGCCGCGGATATTCGACCAGCACGGCTTCGCGAAAGGCCGCCGAGTGATCGGCGAGCACCGTTTCCAGGATCTGTTTGACCGCCGAATAGATGGTCCGGATCACCGGCATGCGGGTCAGCATGCGTTCCGATATACGGACCCACAAACGGCCCATGAAGCCCGCCGTCAGCGCGCCCAGCAATATCAACGCCAATATCAGGATCACCAACCCCAGCCCCGGCAGGGCAAACGGCAGATAGGTTTCCGGGTTGTATTTGACCGGCAACAGCGGCGTCACCCTGCTGTCGACAAAACCGATAAACAACCAGGCCAGATAAAACGTGATCGAAATCGGCGCGATGACCAGAATGCCGGCAAAGAAATACGCGCGCATCCTTTGCCCGAAGCTGAGGACGCGGTCTGGTGCGTGGCCATCGCCGGCGTCTTTGTCTTCCGGCCCGGCTTTGGGGTGTTTTTTATCGGTGGTCATTTCCTAAAGATCATCCAGCTTTGCCGACAAAGCAACTCCGTCATGCAAAAACCTTTCATTTATCGGAAACAGCGGAACTCCGGAGGATTTGCTTGCGCTACTTGTCGGCCCTCCGGATATGGCTGACCAGGATATTGAGCAGGCCGCGGATGAAGGGGTCCGCCTTGTTCATCTTTTTCTCGAACATGGCGCGCGTGACGACGATGATGGTAGAGCCTTTCTTGCACCGGGCCATGGCCATGCGCGGCTGGGAATCGATCAACGCCATTTCCCCGAAGATTCTGCCCTGAACGCATCCCTTTCTGCGGGCCCTTGCCCTGGTGCCTCCACGCAATTCAATCAGCAATTAAATTTTGTCGAATAATAATACCCTGAAAAGCACCGAAAAACCTT
>JAESSX010000129.1 GCA_016763915.1 Rhodospirillales bacterium | reverse complement strand
GAAAGCGAGGTATAGGAATCCCAGTAGCAGACGGCGACGGTGCGGTCTTCGGCGGCGTGTTGGGCCTCAAAGCCCAGGTACCCCGGTTCCGACGCCGCCAGGGCCACCAGCATGGACGCGTTCTTCTTGAACCCGCTTCCAATGTAGTTTTTCGGCGCCGATGTGTAGACCACGGCGTAGAAAAACGGCTTTTCGGTTTCGTGCAGGATAGTCATGACACGAGCCCGGTAAGGCTGCTGATCGCAGCGGCGACGAAGGCGTTCAGTCCCTTGATGGCGCCGTGGTCTTTTTTTCTGCGGGTGTTTTCTTCAATCAGGGAAACTTCGATGCCGCAGGTTTCGTCCAGTCCGATCCCGAAGCGATGGGTTATTTTTTTATCGCCGACGGTGATCCATTCTTCGATGGCGTCGACATCCTTCCAGTAGGAAACTGTTTTGTGTTTGCCTTTTTGATCCCGGGAGCTTTCGAGCCCCAGGAAGCCCGGTTGCCGCGTCGCCAAAGTCACCATTTCGTCGGTGGGGGCGATGTGGTTCTTGTCCCTGAGGTCTCCCTGACGTTCGTTCAGGGTGGCCGCGTAATATGGTGGGGTCAGGTTTTCTGCCAGACTTTCCATCACTTCCTCCTTTTGTGGTCATCGAGAATCACAATGTCGTCGACATGGCCGTAGTTGAGCATCAGCCGGGCCCGTTCCTCGAGCATGTCGGGGTCGAGGGAGCCCGGTTCCAAAAGGCTGACGCGGCGTTCCATGGATTGGCGTTCGGCACGGGACGTTTCCAGGGTCTGCTTGGCGGCGGCGACCCGTTGCTTGATTTTCAGCAACGCGAGCAGACCCCGGTCGCCGTTGACAACGTGGAAGCCGAAGTAACCGACCGCCAGGATGCCCAGCAAAGGCCCTACGACGTGCCGCGAACGAGCGCGAAATTCTTGCAGTAAAGACATGGACTGTGTGCCCTGGTCGCTATTGTTGTTTTATTCATTCACAGTCCCAACCCACGACAATCCTTATCCGGCAATCCTTAACAACCCGTTAGCGGGGACGCCTTAAGGGGTGAAATGACGGGCTTCGAGCGCAGCACAGCTGGGAACGATAATTCCGGCGGGCACGGACACTTATCGCCGACACGCCACTGAGAACGATGGAACACCGGTAAAGCCTCTCGTTTTCGATGCGCCCCATACGATCGGGCCGGCGCCACAGGAAGACCATTGAGGCCCCGTGCCCGGCGAAAGCCGAAGCGGCCGGAACAGGAAACGAGGGAACGCTTTTCCCGCTGTGTGGGGGGGGGATTGTTCCTGCTGCCTCGCCCCCTCAAGGGACGATGTCAGGTCAGGCCGGAACGAATACGCCGATCCGTCGGGGCCGGCTTATTTTGCGATCGGAAGCGTGATTGCAAATCGCGCGCCGCCATTGACATTCTCTACTTTAAAAGTGCCGCCCATGTCACGGATGATGCCATAGGAAACGGACAGTCCTAATCCTGTTCCCTTATGCATCTCCTTGGTCGTGAAGAAAGGCTCAAAAACATGGGGCAGAATGTTCTTGGGTATGCCGCCACCTGTGTCGGCAAAGGAAATTTCCAATTTGTCATTACCGATGGGCGTTGCGAGAATGACAATTTTCCGGTCCGTATTTTCCTTGTTTTCGTTGATGGCGTCCCGTGCATTTGCAAACAGGTTGAGGAACACCTGCTCCAGTTGGATTTTATGTCCGATAATAATAGGGCACTCATGATCGCAACTGGCCGTCACTTCGATTCTGGCCAGTCTTAACTGCTCTCCCATCATTCCCAGCGCGCCCTTCATCACCTCCCGCGGATCAAGTCGTTCGGGCTTTTCGTCGGCGATACGCCCGAACATCCGCATATGATTGATAATCGACGAAGTGCGCTCGATCTGACCATCGATCCGTTTCACCTTTCTAAGCAGGTATTCGGGCGTGGCTTTCCCCAACTCGATGCTGTCGCCGATATTGCTCACGGCCATTCGGATCGTGTTCAGAGGCTGGTTCAGTTCGTGGGCAACGCTGGTCGCCATTTCGCCGAGGGTGGCGAGTTTCGATGCTTGTACGACCTGGGCCTGAGACACCTTGAGGTCCGTGATGTCGGTGATCACCAAAATCGTTCCGGTATCCGGCAATATCTTCTCGTTAAGCAGTATCGTTGTGCCGTCTTGTCTGCTCACTTCAAACGAGCCTTGCGGATTACGATGGTAGGCCAAACGCTTCGCGACCCATTCCTCTTCCCGACCAATTCCATCGACGATGACCCCGGCCCTCACACCGGCTCGCAAATGGTCTTCAAACATTGTGCCGGGATTGGTGAAATCAATGAAACTTTCATTGAGTTTCCGGTAGGCATCGTTGCAGAAAACAATCCGTTCATCCTCGTCGAAAAGAACGACGCATTGGTCCAGGTTTTCAAGAATCTGGATCAACTTTTCGCGTTCCAAATCAATCAGGTTGCGCTCCGTAATATCCTGGCCGATGCCGATGACGCCAACGATTTTGCCGGAACCGTCCCGCCGTGTCGTCGAGTTGAAAAGCACGTCAACCCGGTCTCCGGACTTGGTGTCGATCGGTAATTCGTTGTCGGCGGTTTCCTCGCCCCTGAGCGCCTTTTCCAGGACCTCTTTTACCGAAGCCTTGTATTCGTGGGTGATGAATTCGTCAACGAGTTTGCAGTGCATCACTTCTTGTTTCGTGTAGCCGGTTATTTTCTCGGCACGCCGGTTCCACACGTTAATGCGCCCTTCGGCATTGACCCCGAAGATCGGAGCGTTGGCCATTTCGATAAGAGTGAGTGTGTTGATAATGTCCCAGTTGTTGCGGCCGGATAACCGATTGATCCAAACAAAAACGATGACCCCTGAAAACGAAGCAAACATGGCTATCAAAATGACGAACTGAATTTTTAATTTCAGGGATTCTTCTTCAATTGAATCGAGGGCATGTTTGAAAAACAAAGGTTCGATCATAAATTCCCATACGAACGCGATAAAAATGGTCGTAACTGCGATCAGGATGATCATGGGAACTGTATGGATCACCCGATCAAAGTTGTTATTAGAGCGGCGGCGCTTGGAGTTGAAATAAGAGATTAAAGGTGAGGAGATTGCAGCCAGAAGAAGAGCATTCAAAAAAGCGATTTGGGCTATTTCCTCGTCATAAGGCAGTGCAATAAAAGGCAAAAAGAACATGATCACTCCCCCTATAGAGAAAATGATCAAAGCCGTTCTAAGAATTTCAGTGGATCGTAAAGACGTCATAACGAAACACCCCGATCACATCGGCAAGGTTATAGTGACGGCGGTGCCTTGCCCGGAAATGCTGTCGATTGTCAGCCCCCCCCCGTGCAGTACGGCAAACATTCTTGCCAGAGAAAGGCCGACGCCGATGCCCCCGCATTTTCTTGTCGTCGAACCATCGACTTGCCGCAAAGGCTGAAGTGCT
>JAESSX010000128.1 GCA_016763915.1 Rhodospirillales bacterium | reverse complement strand
GTTGATGCCTGTCAAAATTTCAATTCGGACTATAGCCCAAAATAAGGCGGCGGCGAGAGGTCAAGTTATACCCGGTTTCGGATACGCACCTTTGTGCTTTTCAGGACGCGAGAGCCTGTGCGGGATCGACAAAATCATACCCAAGGACCTCGGCGACGGCTTGGTAGGTCACATGGCCGGAATGAACGTTCAGGCCTTCCAGCAAGTGTACGTTTTCGGTCAAGGCCCGCTTATAGCCCATGTCGGCGAGGTCGAGGATGAAGGGCAGCGAGACGTTGTTCAGCGCGTAGGTCGATGTCCGGGGCACGGCGCCCGGCATGTTGGCGACACAGTAATGCACGACGTCATCGACGATGTAGATGGGATCGTCGTGGGTCGTGGCGTGCGAGGTCTCGAAACATCCCCTCTGGTCAATGGCGACGTCGACAAGGGCGGAGCCCGCCGTCATGTCCCTGACCATCGCGTTGCTGACCAACTTCGGCGCGGCGGCGCCCTTGACCAGCACGCCGCCGACAACCAGGTCGGCGTCCTGAACAAGCTGCTCCAGGGCCAAACGGGTCGAATAGACCGTTTTTAACGCCGCCCCGAAGGTCCGCGAAAGACGATTGAGAACATCGGCGTCGCGGTCGAGAACGGTGACGTCGGCGCCCATGCCGAGGAGGATTTGAACGGCGTTCTCGCCGACGACGCCGCCGCCGATGACGACGACGCGCGCCGGGGCGACGCCGGGAACGCCGCCCAGCAGGACGCCCTTGCCGCCATTGGTGCGCTCGAGGCAATGAGCGCCGGCCTGGATCGACAGACGGCCCGCGACCTGAGACATCGGAGCCAGCAGCGGCAGGCCGCCGGCCTTGTCGGTAACCGTTTCATAAGCGATGCAGGTGGCGCCGCTGTCGACGAGATCCTTTGTCTGCTCGGGGTCCGGCGCCAGATGCAGATAGGTGAACAGCAGTTGGCCCGGGCGCAGCATTTTGCGCTCCTGGGCCTGCGGTTCCTTGACCTTGACGATCATCTCGGCGGTGGCGAAGATTTCATCCGGCGTATCGGCAATGCGCGCGCCGGCCGCTTCATAATCGGCGTCGGTATTTCCGATGCCGGAACCGGCGTGGGTTTCGACGACGACGCAATGCCCGTGGGCAACCACTTCACCGACACTGGCCGGTGTCATGCCGACACGGTATTCGCGATTCTTGATTTCCTTCGGCACACCCAACAGCATATTCGCCTCCTTGCCCAGGGGGTTGGTCCGGCATAGATGATAGTCCGAACGGAACCGAATGTGCTTGCTAATTTGGTGTGATAAATGGCAGCATTTAGAATAATATTCTAATAACTTAAATAATATTAGAAGAAAATTTGAATAATGGAATTAGATTCAATAGATATTGCCATTCTGAAAAACCTACAGCCGGAAGGCCGTCTCACGAATGCCGATTTGGCGGAACGCATTCATCTTTCCCCGTCCTCCTGCCTGCGCCGGGTCCGGCTATTGGAAGACGCCGGGATTATCGATGGCTATGCGGCGCTGGTAAATCAATGCGCCATCGGCAAGCCCTCCAATATCTTCATCGAGGTTTCGCTCGGCTCCCAGAGCGAAGAGAGCCTGAACGCCTTCGAACAGGCCGTGGCCGACTGCCCGGAAGTAATGGAGTGTTATTTGATGGCCGGCGACGCGGACTATCTTCTCCGGGTCGTCGCCTCCGACTCGGCGGACTATGAGCGCATTCACAAAACCCACCTGTCGCGCCTGCCCAACGTGTCGCGCATACGCTCCAGCTTCGCGCTTCGAACGGTCTGTAAAAAGACCGCCTTTGAAATCGGCTGACGACGATGTCCGGGGAGCGCCATGAATCTCAAACAACTTGAGACCTTCTTCTGGGTCGCGACGCTGAATAGTTTCCGCAAAACGGCGGACCGGCTGTGCACCACGCAACCGGCGGTGTCGTCCCGCATAGCGGCCCTGGAACAAAGCTTGAGCGTCAAACTGTTCGAGCGCCGGGCCGGGACCTTCTCGCTGACGGCGAAGGGCCAGGAGCTGATGCCCTATGCCACCAATATGCTGTTAATGGCCGACCGGCTGAAAGAGAAGGCTTGCGAGACGGCTTCCCTTTCCGGCGCCCTTCGCCTGGGCGTGTCCGAGACGATCGTCCACACCTGGTTGCCCGATTTTCTCAACCGGGTGCACCTTTTATATCCCAATATCGATATCGAGCTGACCGTCGACGTTTCCGCGAACATGCGCAACGAGCTGGTTAATCGCAAATTGGATATCGCCTTCCTGATGGGGCCTATTTCCGAATACAGCATCATTAACGTCGACTTGTGCGCGTTTGAGCTGGTCTGGGCGTGCTGTCCGAAGATCGACTTTCCGGAAGGTTCGGTGCCGCTGGAGCAAATTCTGAAACAACCCATCATTACCTATGCCCGCAACACCCGCCCCTTCGCCGAAATACAAAACCTGTTCCGGGAAGAGGTCCTGGAGCCCGTCAGAATTTTCCCTTCGACGTCGCTCGCCGCGTGCAAACGGATGTCCATGGATGGGATCGGAGTCGGCACACTTCCCATCACCTATATCCGCAACGAAGTGGATGAAGGCCTTTTAAAAATTCTCCCCAGCACCTGGAAACCTTCCAACCTGGAATTCACGGCGTCCTATCCAAGAGAACCTTTCAACCGCATGGCCGAGAGGATTGCCGCCCTTGCACAGGAAACGGCAAAAGATATTGATAAATAAATTTTATCGAAAAGGTCAATATTTTCTAATTAGAAATTATAAAACAATTGTGTGACAATCTTTAACGAGAAGGGGAATAGCGAGCAATCCGGAGGGGGGAGCCAGGGGTGGATCTACCGAATTCAGAGGACACCTCCACCGACACCGAAGCGCTTTTGGGGGTTCCTGAGGAAATGCGCAACGCTTCGCCACGGGACATCCGGCGAATGATCCGCGAAGACCGCTTTGTCGGGAATACGTCCGGTTTTTCACTGGGATACCTGCAAGGAAATCTAGCCATTCTGCCCGCCGAATATGCGATGGATTTCCTTCGTTACTGCCAACGCAATCCCAAGCCCTGTCCCCTTGTCGGCGTTTCCGATACCGGCGACCCCACCTTGCCTTCACTGGGAAGCGATATCGACATCCGCACCGACATCCCGTCTTACAATGTCTACCGGGACGGCGAACTGTCCGAACAGGTTCCCAATATCAAAGACCTGTGGCGGGACGATTTCGTCACCTTCATTATCGGTTGCTCCTACACCTTCGAGCACGCCCTCATGGCGGAAGGCGTATCTCTGCGCCACATCGATGAAGACAAGACCGTCCCCATGTACCACACGAATATAGAGACCGTCCCCGCCGGTCCGTTCAGGGGCGGCACGGTCGTGTCCATGCGCCCCTTAAGCGTGGAAAAGGCCATTCGCGCCATTGAAATCACCAGCCGGTTTCCACAGGCGCACGGAACACCCGTTCATTTCGGCGATGGCAAAGAGATCGGCATTGCCGATCTGAGCAAACCCGATTGGGGCGACCCGACGGAAATCCGCGACGGCGAAATTCCGGTGTTCTGGGCCTGCGGGGTCACCCCCCAGGCCGCGGTTCGAAACGCGAAGCCATCCATCTGCATTACCCATGCCCCTGGAAGCATGTTGATCACCGATATTCCGGGCATGGACGCCGGGCGCGGCCCGATACGTGCGTAAGGGTAGAAATTTTTAACCTTAAATTTTGAACGTCAACAGGGAGAAAGAACATGAAGAACAGACTTAAGACCTTCGGCGTAGCCGCCGGCGTCGCCGTGGCGCTGTCGATGACCGCCTTTTCCGCCCAGGCGGCCGAAACACCGGCAAAAATCAGCGTTGTCGGCACCTGGAACAGCATGACCAACTACAACGACCGCGAAGCTCCCTTCTGGCGCGGGCTGCCCAAGGCGACGGGCGGAAAAATCATTTCGACCATCGGTTCCTATTCGGAGTTCGGCCTGAAGGGTTTCGAGATCATGCGCCTGCTGAAAAAAGGCGTGTTCGATTACGCCTACGGCCTGCCGGGTTATGTGGCGGCGGAAAACGCCATCTTCGAAGGCGGCGACCTGTCCTCGGTAACCCAGGACATCGAAACCGAACGCAAAGTCGCCAAGGCCTACTTCCCGACCCTGTCGAAGGCATTCGCGGAGATCTATAACGCCAAGCTGCTGCAACTGTACCCGTTCCCGAGCCAGGTGCTGTACTGCAAGACGCCGATCACCGGCCTGAAGGATTTGAAGGGCAAGAAAATCCGTGTCTACGCCACCACCCTCGGCGATTTTGTCGAAGGGGTCGGCGGCACGTCGGTGACGGTGCCGTTCGGCGAGGTCGTCCCGGCCATGGAAAAAGGCGTCGTCGATTGCGGCATCACCGGCACCATGTCCGCCTATACCGCCAAATGGTATCAGGCCGCCAAGTATGTCTACACCCTTCGTGTCGGCTGGGGCCTGGCCTTCGGCGCCATGAACATGGACAAATGGAAGTCCCTGTCGAAGGATCAACAGGCCGACCTGAAGGTTCGCCTCGACAAGCTCACCGATCGCATGTGGGCCGAGACCGCCAAGGAAGACGAAGTCGCGATCGCCTGCCTGACCAGCAAATCCTGCCCGATAGGCAAGGATGCGCCGCTCGGCGGCCTGACGCTGGTCACGCCCTCGAAAGCCGACCTGGTGGCCCGCGATAAGATCGCCAACGACGTTATTCTGGCGCGTTGGGCCAAGCGTTGCGGCAATGATTGCGCCGAAAACTGGAACAACACCGTCGGCAAGGTTCTCAACATGAAAGCGAAGTCCAACTAGGCAGGGCTTTCCACGGGGCCGGGAACAGTGAGTCTTCCCGGCCCCGTTTTTTTTTAGTCATTTGTTTTTCTGAAATGACCTTCAGGCATGCTTAAATCTCTCAGACGCATCGTTGATGTCATTGTGCAAGCCGGCGGCTGGGCGTTTCTGGGCGCCGCGTGCCTGGTGACATACGACGTCTTCACCCGCAAGCTCCTCAACATTTCCATGGCCGGGGCCGACGAGATTTCCGGATACGTGTTTGCCATCTCCACGGCCTGCGCCTTTTCCTACGCCCTGCTTTCCCGCGCCAACATCCGCATTGATTTTATCTACAACCGGTTCCCGCCCCTGGCGCAAAGGGGTCTCGACATCCTCAGCATGGTGATGACGGCCGGTTTTCTTGGCGTCCTTTGTTATTATGCCTATGACCTCGCCGCCGACGCCATCAAGTACGGATCGCGGTCGATCACGCCGTTGCAAACGCCGTTGGCGGTACCGCAGGTTCTGTGGTTTGGCGCTCTGAGCCTAAGCCTGCTGACATCCCTCATCCTCATCGCCGTCGCCATCAAGGCCATGGCGCAAGGCCGGCCGGACCATATTGTGGCGACCATCGGCGTGCCGACGCTGAACGAGGAAATCGAGATTGAATTTAGCAATGATGCGCTCGAAGACGCGAACGCCGGGAAGCACTGAGCAATGTTAGCGTCGGCCCTTTTGATCCTTCTCGGCCTGATCGCGCTGAGCATTCCCGTCGCCATCGCGCTCGGTTGGCTTGGCTTGATTCTCGC
>JAESSX010000127.1 GCA_016763915.1 Rhodospirillales bacterium | reverse complement strand
GTTGGCCACCCGGTCGACCAGCACATCGCCCGCCGCGGCCTGGAACGAGGCGCATAAATCGGCCACGTCGCGGTCGCAGAGGTCTCCCGGCGGCAGGCCCTCGATGGTCTGGCGGACCTTGGTCTTGAGCCCGGAAAAGGAAAAATCGGCGCCGTCGCGGCCTTTAAGCGGGCGCGGCAGATCGAACCGGCCGGCGTCGCCGCCCCGGGCCGTTTTTTCCACCGCCGGGCCGCCGGGAAAACCGAGCCCCAGCATTTTCGCGGTTTTGTCGAAGGCCTCGCCCAGGGCATCGTCCAGGGTGGTGCCCAGGCGCCGGTAAAGACCGACCCCTTCGACGATCAGCAACTGGCAATGGCCGCCCGAAAGCAGCGCCAACAAATAGGGAAAGGCGACATCGTCGGTCAGACGCGCCGTCAGGGCATGGCCTTCCAGATGGTTGACGGCGATGAACGGCAGATCCTTGACCGTAGCGATGGCCTTGGCCGTCATCACGCCGACCAGCACGCCTCCGATCAGACCGGGCCCGCCGGTGGCGGCGACGGCGTCGAGGTCGTCCAGGGTAACGCCCGATTGTTGCATGGCGCGCTCGATCACGCCGTCGATCAGCTCCAGGTGCTTGCGCGCGGCGACTTCCGGCACGACGCCGCCGAACGGGCGATGGTCCTCGATCTGGGAAAACACCTCGTCGGCCAGAATCCGCCGCTCCGCGGTGACGATCGCCGCGGCGGTTTCGTCGCAACTGGTTTCTATACCCAAAACAATCATGCTATCCCTGTCGCGGCTTTCGCCGCTCCGCGCCTCTTGCTATCCCTGTCGCGGCTATCGCCGCTCCGCGCCTCTTGCTATCCCTGTCGCGGCTATCACCGCTCCGCGCCTTTTGGAAAACTCTTTTACGTTGGCCGCGTCGGACTTTACCCTGTCGCTAGCCTCAAACCAACTTGTCCGGGACCAAGCTCCACTTATGACAGACAAACCCCCCCTCCGCATCGGCACTCGCGGCAGCCCCCTGGCCCTGGCCCAGGCGCACGATGTCCGCGACCGCCTTTGCCCCGCCGACCCGGCCCTGGCCGGAGACGGCATGCTGGCCATCGAAATCATCAAGACCACCGGTGATGCGGTGCTCGACCGCCCACTCGCCGATATAGGCGGCAAGGGCCTGTTTTCCAAGGAAATAGACGAAGCCCTGCTGGACGGCCGCGTCGATCTGGCGGTGCATTCCATGAAGGACCTGGAAACCTGGCTGGGCGACGGCATCGCCCTGGCCGCGATCCTGGAACGCGAAGACCCGCGCGACGTTTTTATCTCTGAGAAGGCCGCCACCCTGGACGAATTGCCGGCCGGCGCCGTCGTCGGCACCTCATCGCTGCGGCGCCAGGCGCAAATCCTGCGCCGGCGCCCGGACCTCAAGGTGGTCGCCTTTAGCGGCAACGTGCAAACCCGGTTGCGGAAACTCGGCGAAGGCGAAGCCGATGCCACCCTGCTGGCGCTGGCCGGGCTGCGCCGTCTCGGCATGGCCGACGCGGCAACGGAAATTCTCGACCCCGACATCCTGTTGCCGGCGGTCGCCCAGGGCGCGGTCGGCGTCACCTGCCGGGACGGCGACGGGGACATGGCGGCGCGGCTGCAATCGCTCAATCACGCCCCGTCGTGGCAGCGCGTCGCCGCCGAGAGGGCGATGCTGGCGGCGCTGGACGGATCGTGCCGCACGCCCATCGGCGGGCTCGCCGAATTCGGCCCGGACGGGACGTTGACCCTCAGGGGTCTTTTGGCGAAAGCCGACGGCAGCGATGTTATCGAGGCCTCACTGAGTGGTCCGGCCAGCGGCGCCGAGGCCTTAGGCCGTGCCGTCGGCGAGGAATTGCGCCGCCGCGCCGGGCCGGGTTATTCGGAATATCTTTAAAAATGCGCCTGTTGATCACCCGCCCCGCCGAAGACGCCGAGCCGCTGGCCCGGGCGCTGGCGCAAGCCGGGCATGAGACGATCATCGAGGCGTTGATGACCATCGTCGACGTGGCGGCCCCGGATATGGACATGGACGGCGCCCAGGCGCTGCTGATCACCAGCGCCAACGGCATCCGGGCCTTTGCCCGCGCCCATGCGGAACGCGCGCTGCCTGTTTGCGCGGTCGGCGACGCTTCGGCCCGGGCGGCGCGGGAATTGGGCTTTGAACATGTGCGGAGCGCCGGCGGCGACATCGGGACGCTGGCGGCGCTGGTGGAAAAAGACTTCGACGCGGCCGGCGGCGCCCTGCTTCATATCGCCGGCACTCACCTGGCCGGCGACCTGGCGGGGATATTGACGGCGGCGGGGTTCGAGATGCGCCGGGCCGTTCTTTACGAAGCCCGGGCGGCGCAAGTCATTGGTGCGAAAACGGCCGCGGCGCTGAAAAACGGATCCCTCGACGGCGTGTTGTTGTTTTCGCCCCGCACGGCGGATCTTTTCTGCCGCGTGGTGACAGACGCCGGGCTGACGGAGCGCTGCCGCCGGCTCATCGCTTGTTGCCTTAGCGCCGCGGTGGCCGATAAGGCCGGCGCCCTCCCGTGGGCCGGCGTCGTGGTGGCGGAGACCCCCGATAGCCAGGCGTTGCTGGAGGTCCTTGATAGGGTGACCCGGTAAAAATCGTTTCAGCGCCGGGAATGGCTCCGATTTTGTTTTTCCGGGATGTGGCGTAACCTGTTAGTCTGCGGCAATCACTGGAACAGAAAACCCTTGTGGGAAAATCATGAGCAAGGCCCCGAAATCGACTGCCAAAGCCAAAACCGGTAACAAAAAAAAGCCCGACCAAACCAAGGCGCGGGCTTCGAAAGCGAAAAAGGCCCAAGCGCCGATAACGCCCCCGGAAACGGAAAAAGCCGCGCCGGAGCCCGCAGCCGAAGCCGAGGACGACATCTATCAGGAAATCGAACCGCCGGTGGGGTTGCCGTTGAAACCGCGCGCAAAACAACCCAGCGCCGCGATCATGGGGCTGGCGATCCTGGCCGTGCTGGGCATCGGCGGATATGCGAGCTGGCCGTACTGGTCGTACGCCGTCGCACCGTATCTGCCGGCCGGGCAGGCCGGCCCCGCGCCGGCGGTTGAAAAAACGGCTAAGATTTTCAATGAACAGCTGGCGGCGGAACGCCGGCAGTTGCGCTTATCCCTGGACCGCCTGATGGTGCGCATGGGAAACATCGAGCGGGCGGTCGAAAACGTCAAGAAACTGGCCCAGGCGACGACCCCGCCTTCCGAGAAAATGGCTGACGATGCCGCCCTGAAAGCCCTCGCCGGGCGTCTCGATGAAATCGAGGAAAACGGTGCGGCGATGAAAACCCTGCTCAATCGCATGGATCGGATGGAAGAGAACAGCGCCGCCCATGCCGCTGCCGAGGCCCAGGCATCCGTAATCGGCGCGGAGGCGGGCAGCCCCCAGGACACCGCGGCGCTGGTACTGGTGCTGGCGGTCTCCAACCTGCGCCAGGTGCTGACCACAAACGATCCTTTCGAGAAGGCTCTCGATGCGCTGAGGGTGCTGGCCGGCGACAACCCGGACATCAAGGCCGCCGTCGTGTTGCTGGCGAAAAGCGCTGCCACGGGCATTCCCACCCGGCCCGCCCTCAATCAGCGGTTTGTTGCCATCGCCGGAAAAATCGTCCAGGCGTCGCGGGTTGCCAAGGAAACCGGATGGCTGGACCGCGTCGGCAATCGATTGGCGTCGCTGGCGACGTGGCGGCGCATCGACGGAAAGGGTAAGAATTTCCCCATTGACGCCATGGTCGCCGCTGCCGAATCCGAACTCATGGCGGGCGATCTGAAGGCTGCCGTCACGACGGTGGGGAGGATTTCCGTCAACGCCAAGGCC
>JAESSX010000126.1 GCA_016763915.1 Rhodospirillales bacterium | reverse complement strand
GTAGACGGCGACGCCGGAATCGATGAACATCGCGCCTCTTTCCTCCAGGTTCATCAGCGTATAGGCGACGCTGTTGCCGCCGGCATTGGAAATCAGCACCCCGTTGTGGCGCCCGGTTACGGGTCCGGCGTGCGGGCCGTATTCCCGGAACATGCGGTTCATGATGCCGGTGCCCCGCGTTTCGGTCATGAATTCGCCGTGATAGCCGATCAGGCCGCGCGAGGGTGCTACAAACCGAAGCCGCACCTTGCCGCCGCCGGACGGGAGCATTTCCTCCATCCGGCCCTTGCGTTTCGAGATCGCCTCGACCACGGCGCCGGAATATTCCTCGTCCACATCGACCAGCACGTCTTCAAAGGGCTCCAGGATCTGGCCGGTGTCCGGATCCTCGCGGGTCAGCACCCGGGGCCGGCTGATGGACAGTTCGAAGCCTTCGCGGCGCATGGTCTCGATCAGGACGCCCAACTGTAATTCCCCCCGGCCCGCCACTTCGAAGCCGTTGCCGTTGTCGGTTTCGCGGATTTGAATGGCGACGTTGCCTTCGGCTTCGTCCATCAGCCGCGTCCGGATGACGCGCGAGGTGACCTTTTTGCCGTCGCGCCCGGCCAACGGGGAATCGTTGATGGAAAACACCATGGCCAGGGTCGGCGGATCAATCGGCTCGGCGGGGATCGCCTGGGTGACGCTCAGGTCGCACAGCGTATCGGCGACGGTCGCCTCGGGGAACCCGGCGATGGAAACGATGTCGCCGGCGCTGGCCGACGTGACCTCGGTGCGGGTCGGCCCGTGAAAGGCCTGGATCTTGGTGACGCGCGCCTGTTCGACCTTGTCGCCGTCGCGGTTCAGCGCCTGCATGGTGGCGTTGACGGACACCGCGCCCGACGCAATGCGCCCGGTCAGGATGCGGCCCAGGAAGGGGTCGCTTTCCAGCGTCGTCACCAACATGCTGAAGGGGTCGTCGGGATCGACATCGGGGGCGGGAACGCACTCCAGGACCTTATCGAACAGGCAGTCCATGTTGTCGTTTCGAACGTCGGCTTCTTCGGAGGCCCAGCCCTGCTTGGCCGAGGCGAACAGGATCGGGAAGTCCAGTTGTTCTTCGTTGGCGTCGAGGATGGCGAACAGGTCGAAGACCTCGTCATGGACCGCGTCGGGCCGGGCGTCGGGCTTGTCGATCTTGTTGACGACGACGATCGGCTTGAGGCCGAGGGACAAAGCCTTCTGGGTGACGAATTTGGTTTGCGGCATCGGCCCTTCGGAGGCATCGACCAGCAGCAGAACGCCGTCGACCATGCCCAGAATGCGTTCCACCTCGCCGCCGAAATCGGCATGGCCGGGAGTATCGACGATGTTGATGCGCACGCCCTTCCATTCCACCGACGCGCACTTGGCGAGAATGGTGATGCCGCGCTCCTTTTCCAGTTCATTGCTGTCCATGACCCGTTCCTCGACCTGTTGGTTGTCGCGGTACAGGCCGCTTTGGCGAAGCAGAACATCGACCAGGGTCGTCTTACCGTGGTCAACGTGGGCGATGATGGCGATATTGCGGATATCCAACGTCTTAATCCTTAGGAAAAAAACAAATCCCGCGCCTTATGGCGGGGACAAAGCCCAGGCCGGCGGGAACGGTAACGGTGTCGGGATGCCAAAGCCGTCCGATGCGGCGGAACGGCCCGGTGGGCGCTTGATATAGGCAACGGGGCGCCTAAGTCAAGACCGCGCGCGGGCATGGCTGTCGATAAGCCGTCCCGATACCACCCCGATACCGTCCCGATACCGTTCCGATACCGTCCCGATATCGTCGGGACGTCGTCGGGAAATCGTCGGGAAATCGTCGGGAAATCGTCCCGGTATCGTCGGCGAGTCGTCCCGATATCGTCATTTTTTCGCACCGATACAGGCCTAAGGCCTTGAATTCAAAGGAATCTGCGATGCGCAACGGGCGAAAAAGTCGTCATTTATCGTCATTTTGCGTCATTTCTCCGAAAACAAGCCGGGTTTTCTGGTGAAATTCCTATAAAAAAACGAATGACAGAATATAGTCTTATTTATGCGCCATTGTCAAGGGAAAAACAAAACTATTGCGAGGGTTGTCGTCCGCCAACCCGATGCCCAGCGCGCGGCCCATCATGGCGGACCATTTTCGGGATCATTGGCTATGGCCGCTTTTGGCCCGGCCCGGACATTTGCGGCACCGCGCATTGCAATGCGGAGATCGCTTTAACCGGGGCGCACAGGGCTTAAGTCCGGCCGCTCAGACGTCCTTGCCGTCGAGCATTGCGCGGACCTTCTCAAGAAGTTCGGCGCGCCGGTAGGGTTTGTTGACCAGGGTGTTGGCCGGGTCCAGCCGGCCGTGATGGACAACCGAGTTTTCCGCATAGCCGGTGGTGTAGAGAACCCTGATGCCGGGCTGTATCCGTATCGCCTGTTCCGCGATCTCGACGCCGTTCATGCCGCCCGGCAGGACAATGTCCGTGAACAGCAGGTCGAAGGGCGGACCGTCCTTCAGGTGCCGGACCGCTTGCCTGGCGTCTGCCGCCTCGACAACCTCGTAGCCGTGGTCCCGGAGAATGGTTGCCGGGATTTCCCGCACACTTTCATCGTCCTCGACAACCAGGATACGTTCCGATCCCGGGGCAAATTTCGGTGTGTCCTTGTCGGCGTCTTTTCGGGTTACGGCTTCCCGGGAGCGCGGCATATAGAGTTTGACCGTGGTGCCGTGGCCGACCTCGCCGAAGATCGTGACGTGCCCGTTGGATTGTTTCACAAAACCGTAGACCATGCTCAGGCCCAATCCGCTGCCTTCTCCGACGTCCTTGGTGGTGAAGAACGGCTCGAACACTTTCTCCAGAACCTCCGGCGGCATCCCGGTGCCGGTGTCGTTCACCGCGACCATGACATAGTCGCCCGGCGTCACTTCTTGGTGCTGCTCCGCATAGGCCTCATCCAGGGTGACGGTGGCGGTCTCGATGGTCAGCTTCCCGCCTTGCGGCATGGCGTCGCGCGCGTTGACCGCCAGATTGATCAGGGCGTTCTCGAACTGGTGCGGGTCAATCATGGCGTCGCACGTTCCTGATCCGAGAACCGCCTGCAACTCTATCGTCTCCCCGAGTGTGCGTTGAAGCATGTCTTCAAGGCCAAGCACCAGACCGTTAACAGCCGTTGGCCGCGGGGACAGGGTCTGTTGGCGGGAGAAGGCCAACAGACGGTTGGTTAGGGATGCGGCACGGTCCACGGCCTGCTGGATTGCCTTTAACTGGTGCCGGGCATTTTCATTTTCCCCAATCTCGTCTTCCAATCTCTCGGAGTTGCCCATCATCACCCCCAGCAGGTTGTTGAAGTCGTGGGCGACGCCGCCGGTCAACTGGCCGACGACTTCCATCTTCTGGGCCTGGCGAAGTTGCGCCTCAATGAGTTTGTACTCGGTGATGTCTTCCTTGATTGAGAGATAATGCGTGATCTTGCCGTCGGGGGCCTTGATCGGCGATATGGAGGAAGAATCCCAATACAGGCTTCCGTCCTTGCGCTTGTTTTGCAGTTCCCCCCGCCACACCTGGCCTGAGGTGATGGCGGCCCATAGCTCCTTGTGTGTCTTCGCCGAAGTATGCTCGGATTTCAAAATGCGCGGGGTCTTCCCGATCGCTTCCTCGGCGCTGTAGCCGGTCACTTCGACAAACTTCGGATTGACGAATTCGATGGTGCCGCCGGCATCGGTGATGATCACCTGGGCGGCGCTCTGTTCCACCGCTTGGGACAGCTTGCGGACTTTCTCTTCCGCCTGTTTGCGCTCGGTGATGTCGGTGCCGATGGTCCCCAGTCCGACCACGGCGTCTTCCTCGTCGAGAATGGGAAACTTGGTGACAATGAAATCGCGCATTCCCTGTTCGGTTGGAATCCGCCTTTCCACGGTGAGTTCGGATTGCATCTCCAGGACCCTTCGATCATGGGCGCGGGAATTTTTCGCAATGGTCTCAGGCAGAAACTCCATGGATGTCTTGCCGATGATGTCCGGTACCTGGAGGTTGAAAACGTTGCCGTATTTCCTGTTGCCGATCTGAACGCGCCCATTCCTGTCCTTGAGGACGATGTACGACGGCGAGTTGTCGATGATGCTGTGCAGGTGTTTTTTGCTTTGCTTCATGTGTTTGAAAAGGGGGCCGATCATAAGAACCCCGGAGACCATGAGAACAGAGATGCCGAGGCCAACCAGTTCTGCGCTGATATCGACGGGCAAAGAGGCATCATTGGAAACAACACGGTAAAACGTGATGGATCGTCTCACCCCCATAAGCGTTAAGGCGATGGCGACGAAACTCCATGCCCACCACCTTTCCGTAGTCCGGATAAGGCGAAGCGCCAGGACCGCCGCAAAAAACTGGAGGGCAATGGAAAGGCCCAGAATGGTAACGGAAAGCATCAAACGTCCTCTTTGGATTGCGCGTTGTTATTATTCGGGATCATGGCGTTAATGACCGTGCAGCAAAGTCTGTAATGTCCACGCCTGGTGCAGGGAACGGCGCCCATCCGACAACTTCACAATGGTTCCTTTGGGCTATTGGCAGACATTCCTTTGCTTCGGCATTGCCACGGGAAATCCCCGGACGTTGGAGATTATGGCTGTCGATTTGCGGCCGGGACGGGTTCCGGGGGAACGTCAAAACACCCGATGTGTTCGAATTCCCGTTACCGCAATGATTTCTATAACCGGACCTGATTTAGGCTGTGCTCGTAATCGTCCGATGAAATAGAAGGGGAATTGTGTGAAGTTTTGTAACCGATGGTTAATCGGCGCGGTTGTTCGGGCGGAGCCGGCATTTACGGCATCGTGCGGATCGGCGGGGGGTGTGCGAAAAGCCGGA
This sequence comes from Rhodospirillales bacterium, assembly GCA_016763915.1. The sequence continues at coordinate 962 of JAESSX010000126.1, read as the reverse complement.
AATTCCGATCCCAAACAAAGAAATCTATTCTTTGCAGCCGCTATCTTCCGCGGATTTTATTGGTCGGTTTCCTCATCCGAAACCGGGGTGCTTTCACGCCGGTCATTGTCCATGATTCCTACTGTTTTGCGGCGCCGGTCAGGGCCGAAAAACTCCGAAACACGAATAAAGGGGCGTTTGGATTCCACGATGGCCGAAATTCGCTGATACAGCCTAATCGCGGAAATCGGTTTGGATAAATATTCCGTCATGCCGGCATCCCGGGCCTCAATGACCCGTTCAGCCTCGCTATGGGCCGTAACCATGATGACAGGGACAAAGGGATTGTGGCTTTCCGGGTCCGTACGGATTCTATTGAGCAATCCAATTCCGTCGAAATCGGGCGACCAGTCGACAAGAACGAAGTCAGGTTCATCATTGTTAAACGACTCAAACCCGGCTTCAGGGGAGGAGGCGTCACAAATTTTTTTTATCCCGAGTTCGCGGAGAATTCCCCTGAGCATCGCCCTCATGGGTTGGTTCTTCTCTATAATCAGGCCCGTAAGGTGTGAAAGATCAAAATTTTTCATCGGCATAATGGGAAAAAATGGGCCCGTTGGCAGCGGGCCGATTAAAACAATCACTGGAGTATTTTCGCCAGACGCAATCGTCCGGCAGCAAAAGCCGGGAACAATACCCTATATTAACAAAGAAGAATGACTACAAGAAGATAAAATCATAAAGGGAAACGCGGCACCGCGTTCGGGATATTCAACCTGGTGACCGGACTGGCGTTATTGGGCGGCAACCTGGTCGCCGGGGTGCTGTGGGACGGCCCGTCGGCGACATTTTACGCAGGCGCTGCCATCACCGCCGTCGCCCTGGTGGGTTTGCTCGCCTTGCAGGGCCGGGGGTATGCTCCTGCGGATGGGGAGGGCGGATAAAAGCGGTCCCGTTTGCCGGTTCAGATCGTGCGTTCCGGG
>JAESSX010000125.1 GCA_016763915.1 Rhodospirillales bacterium | reverse complement strand
GTGGACCCGGCCGGCGTGGCGACCATGGCGCCGTCGCAGACCAGTTCCGCCATGCGCTCCACGCCGTCGATTTCGATCCTGAGCTTGGCCGCAAGCCGCGTCTGGCGCAGCAGCGATACCTCGTTGATGGCCAGCGCCTGATGTTCGGCGCCGAAGGTGTCCGTCGCCGTCATGCGAAGCGGATGAACCTCGGCCGGTTCGGCCTTTGCCAGGCGTTCCAGCAGGTCGTCTTCCTCGAAGGTGTTCATCAAAAACCCGATGGAGCCCCGGTTCATGCCGTAGATGGGTTTCTGGGCCTTCATATGCCGGTGCAGGCTTTCGAGCATGAACCCGTCACCGCCCAGGGCGACGACGATGTCAGCCTCTTCTTGGGCAACGGTTTCATAACGCCGGCTCAGGCTGGCGAGCGCTTTTTGCGCTTCCGGCCCGGCGGCTGCGGCGATGGCAATGGTGTCGAATTTCATCGGTTTTTTTCCTTAAGGCTAAGTTTGTGTCGTACTTTTTCCCTGTAAAATCAAGGAGGAAAGCGACGCTATTATATTGTGTCCCAGCCCGGGCCGAGGCCCGTCCGCGGTTCTTGCCTTGTTTTTACCCCCAGCCCGGAACATACTGGCCGGTATGGCAAAGCCCCGCAAAAAATCCTTGTCCACCAAGCGTTTGTTGACCGAGGCGGCCTTTCACGCCATCCACTCGGGCGGCTTTCAGGCCGCCGGACTGACCGCCATTCTGGCCGAAACGGGCCTGACCAAGGGGGCGCTGTATCACCATTTCCCGTCCAAGATGGAACTCGGTTACGCCGTCGTCGAAGGCCCGCTCCGGGACTACCTCAACGACTGGTGGCTCGACCCGCTCGACGGCCAGGCAGACCCGCTTGAGGCGCTCGCCTCGGTGATCGCGTCGCGGCTGGTTCGGGACGTGCCGGAAATGCTGGTCCGGGGCTGTCCGCTCAACAACCTGGCCCAGGAAATGGCGCCGGTGGACGAGGGCTTCCGCAGCCGCATCGAGGTCCTGTACCGCGACTGGCGGCGCGGGCTGGCCAAGGCGCTGCGCCACGGTCAACACGCGGGAACCGTCGATACCGGGATCGAGGTCGACACCACGGCGGCGTTCATCATCGCCGCCCTGCAGGGCGCCTTCAGCCAGGCCAAGAACGCCCAGGACCTGGGCGTCTTCCACCAATGCCTGACGGGGCTGAACGAATATCTCAACGGGCTAAGGCCGTAAGCCTTAAGTCCGTGTATGCTGGACGCCTTTGCGGATGCAGGGGAGCGCTGTCATGAGCTACCGAAGCGGCCGTCATTTTCTTCAGATTCCAGGCCCCACCAATGTGCCGGAGCGGATTCTTCTGGCCATGGCGCGGCCGACCATCGACCATCGCGGGCCGGCGTTCGCCGAACTGGGGCTGGAGGTGCTGTCCGGCCTCAAGCGCGTGTTCAAAACCGGGCACCCGGTGGTCATCTTTCCGGCGTCGGGCACCGGCGCGTGGGAAGCCGCCCTGGTCAATACCCTCAGCCCCGGCGACCGTGTGTTGATGTTCGAGACCGGGCATTTCGCGATGTTGTGGAAGACCCTGGCCGAAAGCCTCGATCTGAGCGTTGATTTCGTGCCCGGCGACTGGCGCCGCGGCATCGACGCGGCGGCGGTGGAAGACCGTCTTGCGGCCGACACCGGCCACGCCATCAAGGCCGTCTGCGCCGTGCACAACGAGACCTCGACCGGGGTGACCAGCAATATCGCCGCCGTGCGCTCGGCCATGGACGTGGTGTCGCACCCGGCGCTGCTGATGGTCGATACCATTTCCTCGCTGGCGTGCATGGACTACCGCCACGACGAATGGGGCGTCGATGTTACCGTCAGCGGTTCGCAAAAAGGCCTGATGCTGCCGCCGGGGCTGTCGTTCACCGCGGTCAGCCCGAAATCCCTGGTGGCGTCAGAATCGTCCGGGTTCGTGAAATCCTACTGGCGCTGGGCCGACATGCTGGCGGCCAACGAAAAAGGCCTGTTCCCCTATACGCCGGCGACGAATTTGTTTTACGGCCTCAAGGAAGCGCTGGCCATGCTGGACGAGGAAGGGCTCGACGCCGTCTTCGCCCGTCACGCCCGCCACGCAGAGGCGACGCGGCGCGCTGTCAGGGCCTGGGGGCTGGAGCTGTTGTGCGCCAACGGGCAGGAATACAGCCAGTCCCTGACCGCCGTTCTGATGCCCGACGGCCGCGACGCCGACGACTTCCGCCAGGTGGTGCTGGACAACTTCGACATGTCGCTGGGATCGGGCCTCGGGCAGGTGGCGGGTCGTGTCTTCCGCATCGGCCATCTCGGCGATTTCAACGACCTGACCCTGGGCGGCACCCTGGTCGGGGTGGAGATGGGGCTCAGGCTGTTCGGCCTGGACAACGCCGGCGGCGGCGTCGATGCGGCGATGGATTATCTGACAGCAGCCCGCAGATTCTAAAGCGCCTCGCACCACGCCCGCCACATGCCGCGCCAAGCCGTTTCCAGGGATCGGGTAAAGCCCGGGCTGTCGCTTAAGGGGAGGCTTCCGACCTGTTCAAAATGGATTTTCCGGTTTTCCCCCAGCCTTTAACCGAGTCCCTGAATCTGGTACGGTGAACGCTAATCGGCAAACGCTTCGCAAGCAATCCGTACCGTATCTTTTTTCAAAGGAGGTTTTCGGATGACTGTGCTGCGGCGGTTGCTCGATCGTAAGGGTAGAGATGTCCTGACCATCGACCCGGACGATACCGATCTCGATGCCATCAAGGCAATGGCCGGCAAGGATATCGGCGGCCTGGTGGTGGTGGAAAATGGCGCGCCGGTCGGGTTGGTGTCCATCGGTGATCTGGTCAAAAGCCTTATCGATGAACAGAAAACGACGATCGAGCAACTGGAACTGTACATTCACAGCTAGGCTCCGTCCGGCTGGAAACAGCCGGGTAGGGGACCGTAGCGTAAAGGAATAACGGGCGGTTATTCGCGTGCTTTTTCGCGCGACATGACGAGGCCGCACCGCAGGCACTCGACCTTTTCCACGTCGCCGGCGTCGCCGAAGCCGAACGTGATCTCGAGAACCCGAAAATTGTGAAATCCGAGCCAACACAACAGGTAGTACAGTTTATCCAGCAGGTCCATGCTCCGCTTTCCGTCATCGGGGGGGGCTATTTTAATAGGCACTCCCCGGGCGGTCCGGGTCAACCCCCCACGGGGGCAGGCCGCCGGTTATCCACCGGTGACATTCATGTGGCGGGAGAGGGCCGGGGCTTGTCCGGCGCGGTCGATGACGAAATCGTGGCCCTTGGGCTTGCGGTCGATGGCTTCCAGAATGGCGGCGTCCACCAGGTCGTCGGCTTCCGACGCGCGCAAGGGGGCGCGCAGGTCGGCGGCGTCGTCCTGGCCCAGGCACATGTAAAGCGTGCCCGTGCAGGTCAGCCGGACCCGGTTGCAGCCTTCGCAGAAATTATGGGTCAGCGGCGTGATGAAGCCGAGCCGTCCGCCCGTCTCCTCGATGCGGACATAGCGGGCGGGGCCGCCGGATTTGTGGTCGATATCGGTCAGCGTGAAGGTTTCTTCGAGGTGCGTGCGCACCTCGGACAACGGCAGGTATTGTTCGACCCGGTCGCCGCCGATATCGCCCAGCGGCATGGTTTCGATCAGGGTCATGTCATGGCCTTCCTCGCCGCACCAGCGGATCAGGTCTTCGATTTCGCCCTCGTTGAAATTTTTCAAGGCGACGGTATTGATCTTGATGGCGAGGCCGG
>JAESSX010000124.1 GCA_016763915.1 Rhodospirillales bacterium | reverse complement strand
GCGCGTTTTCGCCCGTCGCCAAGGCGCCCAGGGTGTTGCCATGATAGCTTTGGCGCCGCGCAATGAACCGGCGGCGCGCGGGCTCGCCGGTTTCCAGGAAAAACTGGCGCGCCATCTTCAAAGCCGCCTCAATGGCTTCCGAGCCGCCGGACATGAAATAGACCTTTTCGATTCCGTCGGGCGCTTTGCCGATCAACAGGTCGGCCAGGTTCTCGGCGGTCCCGGAGGTAAAAAATCCGGTATGGGCGAAGGCCAGGGTGTCCACCTGATCCTTGATCGCCTGGATGACGTCCGGGTCCGAATGGCCCAGGCAACTGACCGCGGCCCCGCCCGAGGCGTCGAGATATCGCTTGCCGTCGGCGTCGATGATATAAATGCCATCCCCCTTGACGGCACACGGCAGGGTCTCACGAATCTGCCGTTGAAAGACGTTTGTCATGAGTGTTCGCCTTTGACACTTGCCATTAGGTGAGCCGGTCAAGAATATATAGGCAATATTTCACATCGTCGCCCGCATTGAAGACTAGGATAGACCATGGACCTCAAGGATCACATTCGCGCAATTCCCGATTTCCCGAAAGAGGGAATATTATTTTATGACATTTCGACCCTGCTGGCGCATCCCGATGCCTGGCAGGTGGCCTTGGGCCGGCTCGCCAAAATAGTCGCCAGGTACCAGCCCGATGTTCTGGCGGGCATTGAATCCCGGGGCTTTCTGGTGGCGGCGCCGCTGGCCTCGCGCCTCGGCCTCGGGTTCACCATGATCCGCAAGCAAGGCAAGCTGCCGGGCGACACCGTCAAATACGAATACGATCTCGAATACGGAACCGACACCATCGAAATCCAGGCCGACGCCGTCGAAAAAGGCCAGCGCGTGGTGGTTCTGGACGATCTGCTGGCGACCGGCGGCACCATGGCCGCGTCCATCGAACTGCTGAACCGGGTCGGGGCCGATGTCGTCGGCACCGCCTGTATCATCGAACTGTCGTTTCTGGGCGGGCGCGACCGGCTGGGCGGGGTGCCCTTCAATACGCTGATAGCCTACGACGATTAACCGGAGACGTGGCGGGCGATTTTTTTCATCAGCGTCGGCAGCGCGTGTTCGGAAAACCTGGAAGGCACGCTCCACAACGCCCCTTTCGGGCTTCGTCCTTCTGTCTTTATAACCACGTCTGCGGTCAATATCGTCAGTTCCAGATGGAAGTGCGTGAAAGTGTGGCGGACGACGCCGTCGAGCCGCCGCCACCGGCCCTCGACGGGCGCTTGTCTCAAAGCTTCGGCGAGGGTCCAGGTTTGTTGCCGCCAGTCGGTGGAGGGAATTTCCGTCATCCCTCCCAACAACCCCTGTTTGGGCCTTTTCCGCAGCATCACCCGGCCATCGTCCCGGACCGCCCAGAACACCATACCGTGGCGCACCGGGCGTTTGGCCTTGGCCGCCTTGACGGGGTAGCGCTCCGGGTCGCCCCGGCGCGCGCCCAGGCAGTCCGGTTTCAGGGGACATGCCCCGCAATCGGGAACCGACGGGGTGCACACGCTCGAGCCCAGGTCCATCATCGCCTGGGCAAAGTCGCCGGGCCGGGACCCAGGGGTCAGGGCCGAGGCCCGCTCACCGATCCGGCCCCGGCCTTTGGGCAAGGCGTCGGCCACGGCATACAGCCGGGCCGTGACCCGTTCGATGTTGGCGTCCACGGGCGTCGCTTTTTTCCGAAACGCGATGGCGGCGATGGCGGCGGCGGTATAATCACCGATGCCGGGCAACGCCTTCAGCGCCGGCACCGTATCGGGAAATCGCCCGCCCAGTTCGTCGGCGACAAGGCGCGCGCATTTGTGCAGGTTGCGGGCGCGGGCGTAATACCCGAGCCCCTGCCAGGCATGCAGCACGGCGTCCAGGTCCGCCCGGGCCAAGGCGTCGATGGTCGGCCAGCGGGCGGTGAAATCGTCAAAATACCCCTTCACCGCCGCCACGGTGGTTTGCTGCAGCATGATTTCCGATAGCCACACGCGATAAGGATCGGGCGTTTCCCCATTTTTGTAACGCCACGGCAGGTCGCGGCCGTGACGGTCGTACCATCGAAGCAAACGGCGGCGGACGGAAACGGGGTCGGGGATTGGCGGGTTCAAACTTGATTTTCCTGAATGCCGGGCCTGCCCGGGACGGATCGTCTTGGGGATTTAGTCCGATTGCCCTCGGGTCCGGTCAATTCTAGCATTCCCCCATGGTCACCGGAACCACCAAAAACCGCAAGCGCGGAGGCGGCCCCCGCGCCCTGGCCGCGTCGCTGGACGCCATCACCAAACCTGTCTTCGGCAAGCGCGGTTTCGCCGACGGCGCCATCCTCAAGGACTGGGCGGCGATTGCCGGCGCGCATCTGGCGGCGCACAGCCAGCCGGAAAAGATCGCCTACCCCAAAGGCTCCGGCGACGGCGGCACCCTGCACCTGCGAATCGACAGCGGCTCCATGGCCATCGAACTGCAACATCTGCAACCGTTGCTGATTGAACGCATCAACGGCTATTTCGGTTTCAAGGCCGTAGACCGTTTGAAGATCACCCAGGGGCCGTTGCCCGACAGGACCGAAAAGGCGGCGTGGTCGACCAGGACGCTGGAAACGAGGGAAGAAAGCGTGCTTGCCGAAAGCCTGATGGAGGTCGACGATGACGATATTCGCAAGGCCCTGCAAGCCTTGGGCCGCGCCGTAATCGGCCGTGGCCAGGGGTAACCGGCCGGGAACCGCAAACCGGCGGAAGCCCGGCGGGGGCTAACCTGTGGAAAAAAAGCAGGGGATAACCTTGCAAAAGGATTCGACTCTGCGGCAAGGGCGACATTATTATTACTCAACATCTTGTGCTTCAGGAGACTTTTTTGACCCGTTTTGTACCAAGTCTAGCGTTACTCGCCCTGTTGCTAGCGCCTTTGGCGGCACCGGGAACGGCCACGGCCGCCATCGTCAGTGTGGAAGAGGCCAAGACCGAAATGACAATCGGCAAGCCTGACGCCCCGGTGACCATCGTCGAATTTTCGTCGCTCGGCTGCTCCCATTGCGCCAAGTTTCACAGCGACACCCTGCCCCGGATCAAGAAGGACTACATCGACACCGGCAAAGTCCGGCTGATCTTTCAGGATTTTCCCCTGGGCACGCCCGCGCTGGCGGCATCGATGATCGCACGCTGCTCCGGGCCGAAAAAATTCTTCGGCTTCATCGAGATTCTGTTCCGCTCTCAGGCGCAATGGACGACAAGCGGCAATCCCATGCAGGCGCTGAGCAAGGTGGCGCGTTTCGGCGGCATGTCCGAGGACGATGTTCAGGCCTGCCTGAAATATCAACCGCTGCTGGAACACATCCGCAAGGGCGCCCTGGTCGGGCAGGAAACCTACAAAATCAATGCGACACCGTCTTTTGTGATCGAGGGTGAGGTCATCACCGGCGCGCAGCCGTTCGAGGTTTTTCAGAAAGCCTTCGACAAGGCGCTGAATAAATAAGCGGCCGGCCCGGAACAAGGGCCGAAGAAGAAAAATGGAAGACTTAGACCTTGATGCGATTTAAAAAGCTCCGGCTTTCCGGTTTCAAATCCTTCGTGGACGGTTCCGACCTGCAAATCGAACTGGGCCTCACCGGTGTCGTCGGCCCCAACGGGTGCGGCAAGTCCAATCTTGTCGAAGCGCTGCGCTGGGTGATGGGCGAGACATCGGCCAAGCAGATGCGCGGCGGCGCCATGAACGACGTC
>JAESSX010000123.1 GCA_016763915.1 Rhodospirillales bacterium | reverse complement strand
TTGCCGGAACACCCGGCGGACGTTACGCCGCCGGCAGGCTGAAGCCGAAGGTGGAGCCTTGGCCGACGGTGCTTTCGATGGAAATTTCGCCGCCGTGTTTTTTCACCAGTTCCTTGCACAGGTGAAGGCCGAGCCCGGTTCCGACCTCGCCCTCGGTGCCCTTGGTCGAGGTTTTTTCCTCGATCAGGAATAGCTGGTCGACTTTTTCAGGCGGGATGCCGACGCCGTTGTCGGTCACGGCGACATCTATCCGGTCGCCGTTTTTGTTGAGCGTGAGGGTAATTTCGCCTCCGGCGGGGGTGAACTTGATGGCGTTGTTGATGAGATTGCGCAAAATGGTGTCCAACATCTGCCGGTCGGCGGATGCGGTCAGCCCGTTTTCGTGTTCGGCCTTCAGCGTGAGGTCCTTGCCCTGGGCGACGGGGCCGAACAAAAACAGACAGGCCTCGACCGCCTTGTCCATGTCGACCGGTTGGGGGTCGAATTCGACCTTTCCCATTTGCAGGCACGACCAGTCGAGCAGGTCCTCCAGCAACTGGAACGCCTGGCCGGCGGCGCGGTGGACGAGGTCGCTGTATTCGGTGACCTGTTCCCTGCTCAGGGAGTCGCTTCGGGTGCTCAGGATGCTGGAAAATCCCAACAATGCGTTGAAGGGGCTTTTCAGGTCGTGCGCGATGATGGAAAAAAACCGGTCCTTTTGCTTGTTCAGGGTATCCAGTTGGTCGCGAACCCCGGCCGCGTCCTCGGCCAGCGCCACCAGTTCCATGCCTTGTTCTTCGAGCCGTTCTTCCTTGTCTCTCATCTCGAGAATCTGGGTCTTCAGGTCGCGTTCGTTCCTTCTCAGCGCCCCTTCCACTTCCTTGCGGCGGGTGATATTGCGAAGGGTGGCGATAAAGCGGCGCTCGGAGCCGATGAAAAATTCGCTGATGTTCAGCTCCAAGGGGAACACCTCGCCATCCTTGCGCCGGCCGGTGACTTCGCGGGCGCCGATGTCGATGATTTGGGCCTTGCCGGTATCCAGGTATTTCTGGATATGGGCGTCGTGGGTCTCGGCGTAGGCGTCTTCCATGAGGATGCTTACGTTGCGCCCGATGGCCTCGTCCGCGGTATAGCCAAACAGCTTTTCCGCCGCCGGATTGAACGTTTTTATGATTTTGTCCTCGCCGATGGTGACGAGGCCTTCGACGGTATGATCCAGGATGGCGCGAACCTGTTGTTCGGAATGAACCAGGCTGCCGACGGCTTGTTTGACTTCGGTCAAATCGGTGCACGTGCTGAGGAGCCAGCCGCCGGGCAGGGGAGTGTCCTCGATCTCGATCGCGGCGCCGTCGGGCCGCGTGTACTCCAACTGAAACGGGTGCTTCCGCCTGGCCGCTTCCAGGCGTTTGGCGGTGTTCGCCGCCGTGAAGCGGGCGATGTCTTCCAGCAGGGGGGCGGCTTTGACCAGTTCCAGGGGGATGTCCTGATGTTCGGTGAATTTCCGGTTGTACAGCACCAGGTGGAATTCGACATCGAACAGACCGACGCCCTGGTTCAGGTTGTTCAGAATTTCCTGAAAGGCATCCGCATCCAGTGTGATAGGGCTCATGCGGTCACCGGTCTAACCGCTGGGGAGTGATGATTAACCATTCCCTAAGGCCCGAGACTGAGTTCGCGGATAGCATTAAGGTAATCGGAGTTCCGGCGCCAGCGGGCCAAAGCCTCTTGCGCCGCCTTTTCCGGAATGGTTTCGAAGAACTCCAGGATACGCTGTATTTCAGAGGAATCAACGCCATCCGGTGACGCCGCCGTGAGGCGGATCAGGGAATAGATGGTGGTAAAATCCCTGGAACTGATCCTGGTTGCCCTGCAGGCAATGGCCAACCCTTCCCCGCCGGGTTCAAACATGATGCGTTTGACCAACTTGTTGCGAAGCCCCGTCAGGCGCCGGAACATGGCTTCGAACAAAAAAATCTCGCCGTCCCGGAGCGCCATGATCATCATTTTCGCCAGCCCCAGGCCTTCGCTTTCGACTTCCTTGGCCAGGACATCGGACTTGCTTCGGGTTTTCCCGAGCGCGCTTTCGATGGAATTCTCCAACATGTCGTCGAGGGTGGTCTTGTCGAGATCAAAATTTTCCAGAATGAATTTCCTGAGCGCGGCCGTCACCCACAGGTACATGCGCTTTGCCAGTTCCTGGTCCAGGTCGTTGCGGTTCAGAATCGGTTCCTGGTAGGCGTCCACGCGTTTGGATTTTTCGACCAGGAATTCCATGGTCGTGCGCGAAATCGAAGAACCGGAATTTCTCAAAAGCGTGGTGATCACGCTATTATCGTCGGTTTCCACCAGAACGTCGGAAACGGATTCCGAGACCATTTTGCGTAGGGCGATGGCCAAATGGTGTTCCCGGGCCCGGTGACGGATGACTTCGATCAGGTCTTCATCTTCCAGCATGGCGCTGTCGTGGAGGATGGAATAGGCGACTTCGATTTCATCGTTGGCCAGCAGCTTGATGAGGGTTCTGGGGGCGTCCGGCTGACAGGAAAGCTGTTCGGCGATGATCCGGCGGACGGCCATCTCCGCGGTGTGGACCATTTTATGCAGGATATCGAACATCAAGGCCCGTTCCCGCTCGCTCAGGACACGGTCCTTGCCCGAAAAAAGATCTGAAATGGTTTCGGCCAGCAACTGACGGCGTTCGCCCGATTTATGGCGGGCCAGACTCAGTAAAAATTCGCCGTCAACTTCAGCCATTGCCATTATTCCGCTTTAAAGGCATACCGTTTACACCGTATTTGAGCATACGGGTGCAATGGTTTTTATAGCCCAACGCAGCCCGACACCAGCCCTATTCGCCCAGCCCGGTTGCCGCGATGACTTGTCAGCGCCGGAACGTTTCCTATATTTCTTGTATCAGGACAGTGGAATTTTGTCCGTGGGCTCAAGATGGGTGGGCGATTTGGAAAAAACAATCTTCGGGGCGGGATGCTTCTGGGGCGTCGAGGCGGCTTTTCGCCGCATGGACGGTGTTGTCGATGCGGCCGTCGGCTATGCGGGCGGTGCGCTGCGAAATCCGACCTATGAAGATGTCTGCGGCGGAAAGACCGGCCATGCCGAGGTGGTCGAGGTGACCTTCGATCCCGTCCGGATCACCTATAAACGCCTTTTGGAGGTGTTCTGGGCCTGCCATGACCCGACCCAACTCAACCGCCAGGGTTGGGACGTCGGCACCCAGTATCGCTCCGTCCTTTTCCATCATTCCCCGGAACAGGAATCCCAGGCCCGGGACTCCATGGCGGCGTTACAGGCTTCGGGGCAGATCCGTGGTGAAATCGTCACCGAAATATCGAAAGTGACCGATTTCTGGCGGGCGGAGGAATACCACCAGCGGTATATTGAAAAACAAGGCCGTTCCTGACCGGCCTGGTTCGGGATGTCCGTTGCCCGTAGAGCAAGAAAAAAAGCCCCTTGAGGGGCTTTTTTTGATTTCATTGTCGTTTGCAAGTCGTTGGTAAGTCGTTGGAAAGGTGCATGCGCGTTTGCGCAACCCCGAATGCGCGGGAGGCTAAATCGGCACCTCTTCCGCCAGACGCTTGGCCTTTTCCTTGGCCTGCTTGGCTTTTTTTGCTTCCATCTGCTTGAAGGCCTTTTCCATCTTCTTCTGGGCCCGGCCCCCATCAAACTGCATTTTTTTGCTTTTAATCATCGTTTTTTCCGTTTGTTACGGTTTTCGTTTTACGAAATCCCTCAAGCGGCCTCACCGCCAGAACGCCAGGCCGCGGTTCCCTTGCAGGTGGGGCAAACGCGTTGGCCGAAATGTTCGGACGAAAAAGGCTTGCTGCACATCAGGCACGGCCGGTCTTTTTGTTCGTTGATACGGTCGGACTGAGGTTTTTTATTGTCGTTGCGGCGGCTAGCCATGGGTAACTCCTACATCAAGATTGCAAGGCTATCATTTCCCGGAAAACAAACCGCGCCGACACTGAAGCGGAAGCGCATTAGTATCGTCAAGTTTGCGGAAAAAATCGCCCTTAACACCTATTTGGTTACCCGTAAAAACCCGCCGGGTAACCAAGATCACACAAAGCACAAAACACTATATAGTATACAAAACTAGAAAAAGCAATAGTTTTGGGCTTTTTTTGGCTAAAAACCGGGATTAGCCAAAACGATAGTGATAATGTTTCTCAAACGCGTCCGAATGCTTTTCATATGTTTCCGGACATTTGATTCAGGTGGCGAATCAAAGCGTCTTTTCCATCACCGCGCAGAAGAATCCGTCCGTACCGGTGGAGGCGGGACTAAGCCTGAGGCTGGGGCCCGGGGGCGGTGGCGGGCCGCCGACGGTTTCGGCCCACACCCCGTCAATGGGCAGGGCCTGGAAATCGGCATGGCCTTCCAGGAACCAGGCCAGTTGGCGTTCGTTTTCCTCCTGCAGCAGCGAACAGGTGGAGTAAACCAGCCTGCCGCCCGGTTTGACGAGGCTTGCGGCGATGCCCAAAATCCGCTGCTGAACGGCGATCATGTCATCCAGGCCGTCCAGCGTGGAGCGCCAGCGGGCGTTTGGATCGCGCCGCCAGGCGCCGGTGCCGGTGCACGGCACGTCGGCCAGGACCCGGTCCATTGTGCTCAAATTGGCGGTGATCCAGGGATCGTCCCGGGCGGCCACGACCTGGGTGTGGATTTTGTCCGTCCCGGCCCTTTTCATTCTGGGCGCCATGCGCTCGAGGCGGTAGCCGGAAATATCGCAGGCCGTCAAAGCACCGTCCATTTCACTGTCCGTTGCCATCGAGGCCGCCAGCGCCAGCGCCTTGCCGCCGCCGCCGGCGCAGAAATCGACGACATCCATGCCGGGCCGGGCGTCGCACAGCAGGGCGACCAGCTGTGAGCCTTCGTCCTGGACCTCGATCCAGCCGTTTTTGAAAGCGCTGGTTCCGGCCAGGCGCGCCTTGCCGGTCAGCCGGAGCCCGATAGGGGACAACGGCGTCGGCTCGGTATCGACGAAATCCTCTTTCAGGGAGCGCCGCGCCGCGTCGGGAGATGTTTTCAGGGTGTTGACGCGAATGTCGACGGGCGACGGCTGGTTCAGCGCCGACATTTCGACCGCCAGCCGGTCGCCCCACATGGCGTGCAGGGACTTGTCTATCCAGTCCGGGTATTCCAGGGTCACCGGCGCGGGCATATCGCCATGGGTCAGGGGACGGCCGTACAACGCTTCGGCCAGGGCGTGCTCCCCCGGCGTCAACGGTTGGGGACAATGGGTGGCGCCGCTGAAAATCGCCTGGGTGTCCTGGGGCGAGGATTTTTTCTCGAGCGCCAGTTCCGCGATCACGCGGGTGCGGGGGCCGGGCGCCTGTTCGGACCCGGTGCGCGCAATCCACCAGTCCAGCCGCGCGCGGTGGCGCAGGATGTCGTAAACGGTTTCGTTGACGCTTCGACGGTCGCCCGACCCGGCGTAGCGGCGTTTGCGGAAATAGGCGTCGATGAGGCGGTTGGTGGGTTCAACGCCGGACTGGATGGCGTCGAGCAGCTCAATCACCGCCTGCATGCGTGCGCCGGGGGTCATTCGGGCGAAACCCGAAAAGTGGCGGGACTGATCAGCTCTCGGTCCTGTAATTGGGGGCCTCGCGGGTGATGGTGATGTCGTGGACATGGCTTTCGCGCAAGCCCGAGGCCGTGGTGCGGTTGAACTTGGCGTTTTTCTGCAATTCCCCAATGGTGGCGTTTCCGGTGTAGCCCATGGCGGCATGCAGGCCGCCGACCAGTTGATGGATGATGCTGGCCACCGGTCCCTTGTAAGGAACCCGGCCTTCGACGCCTTCGGGAACGAGCTTAAGGTTGTCGGAAACGTCGGCCTGGAAATAGCGGTCCGCCGATCCCCGGGCCATGGCGCCCAGGGACCCCATGCCGCGATAGGATTTGTAGGACCGGCCCTGGAACAGGAACACCTCGCCGGGGCTCTCATCGGTGCCGGCGAACAGCGATCCGATCATGCAGCTTGTGGCGCCCGCGGCGATGGCCTTGGCGAGATCGCCGGAATACTTGATGCCGCCGTCGGCGATAAACGGAATGTCCGCCTTGTGGCACACCGAGGCGACGTCGAGAATGGCGGAAAATTGCGGCATGCCGACGCCGGCCACCATGCGGGTGGTGCAGATGGTGCCGGGCCCGATGCCGACCTTGACGCAATCGGCGCCGGCGTCAATCAGCGCCCGGGCGGCTTCGGCGGTGGCGATATTGCCGCCGATGACCTGGGCGTGATTGGACAATTTCTTGATGCTTGTGACCGTCGACAGCACGCCGTCTGAATGGCCGTGGGCGGTATCGACGACGATGACGTCGACGCCGGCGTCCAGAAGCGCCTCGGCGCGGGCCAGCCCGTCATTGCCGACGCCGGTGGCGGCGGCGACCCGCAGGCTTCCCTGATCGTCTTTGCAGGCGTTGGGATGGGCCTGGGCCTTTTCCATGTCCTTGACGGTGATCAGCCCGATGCAGCGGAAATCGTCATCGACGACGAGAAGTTTCTCGATCCGGTGCTGATGCAGGAGCCGCCGGGCCTCAATCAGGTCGACGCCTTCGCGGGTGGTGATCAGGGGCTTGTCGGGGTCTTTTCCGGTCATCAGTTCGCTGACCGGCTGATCCTGCTGAGTGGCGAAACGGACGTCGCGGTTGGTCAGGATTCCGACCAGCTTGCCGCTGCCTTCCTCGACCACCGGGATGCCGGAAATTCCATGCGCGACCTTGATCGCCAGCGCATCGGCCAACGTCGCCTCGGGCGCGATGGTCAACGGATCGACGATCATGCCGGATTCGAACTTTTTCACCTTGCGGACTTCGGCCGCCTGTTCTTCCGCCGTCAGGTTCTTGTGAATGACGCCGATGCCGCCGGCCTGCGCCATGGCGATGGCCAGCCTGTTTTCGGTCACCGTATCCATGGCCGCCGACAGCAGCGGGATACCCATTTCAATGGTTCGGGTGAGGCGTGTCGTGGTGTCGGCGTCAGCAGGCAGCACGCTGGAACTGGCGGGCACCAGGAGGACATCGTCAAAGGTTAACGCTTCGGGAAATTTCATGCCGCTTCCAGCCCTTCAATAGACCGAGTTGGCGCGCAATCATACAGATGATTTAGTGAATGCCAAGGGGGAACGGGTATCCGGCGTCCGGGGTGGACTTAATCCTTCCGAAACCCCACGGCGACGACGTAGGTTTCCGCCGATTCCTTGCGGCTCGACGGCGGCTTGGCGTGGCGAACGGTTTTGAAGCGTTTTTTCATCCTTGCCAGCAGTTCGCCTTCGGTGCCGCCCTTGAAGGCCTTGCCGACGAAGGCGCCG
>JAESSX010000122.1 GCA_016763915.1 Rhodospirillales bacterium | reverse complement strand
TGGATTCCTTTATCGAGTTGATCGGCTCGGCGATCGACTCCAAATCCCCCTATACGGGCGGCCACTGCCAACGGGTTCCCGAACTGACCAAGATGCTGGCCAAGGCCGCGTGCGGGCAAACGGACGGCCCGTTCGCCGATTTCGCCCTGGACGAGGAAGAATGGTACGAACTGCATATCGCGGCCTGGCTGCACGATTGCGGCAAGGTGACGACCCCGGAATACGTCGTCGACAAGGCGACGAAGCTGGAAACGATCTATGACCGCATCCACGAAATTCGCACCCGTTTCGAGGTCATCAAGCGCGAAGCCGAAATCGAATACCTGAAGGCCGTCATCGACGGCAAAGGTGACGCACAAGCCCTTCGCAGCGAACTCGATGCCCGTCTGGCGCAGTTGGATGATGACTTCGCGTTTATCGCCGAATCCAATATCGGCGGCGAATTCATGGCCCCGGAACGTATCGAACGGGTCAAGGAAATCGCCGGCATCACCTGGACACGAACCCTGGACAACCGGATCGGCATCGCCCACGAGGAAAAGAAACGCTGGGACCGGACGCAGGCCCCGGAATTGCCGGTTCAGGAAAATTTGCTCACCGACCGGGACGATCACATCATGTACCGCGAGGAAAGTCAGGCCGCGGCTTCGGACGACACATACGGTTTCAAACTCGACGTGCCGGAGCTCAAATTCAACCTCGGGGAAGTTTACAATCTGTGCATTGCGCGCGGCACCCTGACGGCGGAAGAGCGGTTCAAAATCAACGACCATATCGTGCAGACGATCATCATGCTGGAACAGTTGCCGTTCCCGGAACACCTGAAACGGGTTCCCGAGTATGCCGGCGGCCACCATGAAAAAATGGACGGCACGGGGTATCCCAAGAAATTGAACAAGGACGATATGTCGACCCCGGCCAAGATCATGGCCATCGCCGATATTTTCGAGGCCCTGACCGCCGCCGACCGCCCCTATAAACTGCCCAAGAAACTCAGTGACAGCGTCAAGATCATGTCGTTCATGAAGAAGGACGCCCACATCGACGCGGATCTGTTCAATCTGTTCCTGACTTCGGGCGTTTACATGGACTATGCGGAAAAGTTCCTGAAACCCGAACAACTCGATGACGTCGATATCAGCCAGTATCTCGAAAGCGAGGATTGAATCTCCGGGCTTGTGTCATGCCGCCAGATCCACACCCTTTGCAGCGCGCTAAATCCTATCCCTACGCGATCCCTTCGCGGTCTTATATCGTTGTCAACGGGTCGCACCGGGAACTGGCGGCCAATGATCCTTTGCCGGATGTTTGCGGCCGCCGCCCGGTGTTGGCCGTCGGGTCCAACCAGTCGCCCGAGCAGTTGCTGCGCAAATTCAACGATCCCGACGGCGGACCGATTCCGGTCATCCGGGCGCGGCTGGCTGATTTCGATGTGGTTTATTCGCCCCATGTGGCGTCGTATGGATCCATCCCGGCGACGCTTGCGCATTCGCCGGGCACGGTGGTGACGCTTTTCGTCAATTGGCTGACGCCGGACGAGGAAGCCCGCATGCATGAAACTGAAGTCCGTAGCGGCAATTACCATTTCGGCCTTCTGGAGGGGGTCGAACTGTGGCTTGATCGGGGGCGGACCCTGACCTCGGCCTTCGTTTATTGCAGCCGCCGGGGGGCGCTGGTCCGGGACGGCTGCCCTATCGCCCTCAGCGAAATCATGGCCGAAGGCCGGCGCTGGCCGTCCCTTTGCCAGGAGGAAATCCAGGGACATGTCCGGGACCGCACGGATCCTGGCCGGAATATCGACGATTTTATCGGCGACGCTATTACGAATCCCGAAGTCCGCCACGCCAGAACCGAAAAGATGATGGCCGACAGCCGGCCCTTCGATTATCCGGGGTTCACACCGATCAGTCTATGATTGGTCCCGGAACAGGACTATGTCTTAATGGAAAGAGGGGGAACTTCCGGTGTCCGGAGTTGCGCCATGCGCCCCAACCGCTCTCAAACCCGTTCCGACCTCGGCAGGGTTATCCGCGCCGCCGAGGCATTGGGCCTGACGGAATACGATTTTTTCCGCTTCGCATACAAGTGCTGGACAGGCTGCGAACCTGATGCCCGTATGCTGGAAAACGTTTTCGTTACTTATATGTTTCAGCAAACCGTGCCCCATTGGGTGCGTCACCTGGCCCGGGAGGTGAATTCGCGCGCCACGGAAGGCCGTCTTAATGCGGTCGAACTGGGGGTCATGAAATACCGAAAACGGCAACCCCTGCCCCGGCACGGACGGCTGTATCTCGGCGCTATGGCGGCGGCGATGGTGCTGTATACCTTGGCCTTGACGAACATCAGCTACGATCCACAAACCTCTGCGCCGATGCCGTGTTCCGCCGGTCCAGGTTTCAAGATTTATTCCGAAGTGGTGTATTACATTTCGGGGCAGGAACCGCCCCCCTGCCGGAGCGCGAAGGACCCCTAGCCGGCCGTCTGGGCGGCGATGATTCCAGCCAGCACAATAAGGCCAAAGTCCCGATTTGACTTGAACCGGGACAAGCAGTTTTTGGGGTCGGTGATATCGAGGCTTTTGATCTGCCAAACCAGATGCAAGGCCCCAACGCCCAGGCTTAGATGGAACGGCCAACCGAGCCCGGCGAGAAATCCGGCCCACCCCATCAGACCCGCGGTGGCGCCGTAAAACCCGAACATCCACGGCTTCGTTGCGGCGCCGAATTTCAGGGCCGTCGATTTCACTCCGATCAGGATATCGTCTTCCTTGTCCTGATGGGCGTAAATGGTGTCGTATCCCAGGGTCCAGAAAATTCCCGCCGCATAAAGAATGACCGCCGGCAGGGCCAGGGTTCCCGTAACCGCGGCCCAGCCCAGCAGCGCACCCCAGTTGAAGGTAAAGCCCAGAAACAATTGCGGCCAGTAGGTGATCCGTTTCATGAACGGATAGAGGGCGATCAGGACCAGCGAGCCAACCCCCAGCGTTACGGCGAAGGTGTTAAACTGCAACAGAACGACCAGCCCCAACAACAACTGCAGGCCAAGGAAAACAAGAGCCTTGAAAACACTGACCTCACCGCTGGCGATGGGCCGGCTGGCGGTGCGGGCGACCTGGGCGTCGATTTTCCGATCAATGATGTCGTTGATCGTGCATCCGGCGCCCCGCATGACCATGGCGCCGATGGCGAACAGGGCGAGCATTTTCACATCGGGCCAGACCGGGGTCGCCATCGCCACGCTCCACCAGCAGGGCAACAGCAACAGCCAGCTCCCGATGGGCCGGTCGGCCCGGGCCAGGCGCAGATAAGGCCGGGTGTTCGATGGCGCGAAACGGTCGATCCAGTTTTTCCGGGGAATGTCCGTGGTGAAATTATCGGAAGTCTCAGTCATGGTGAAAACTATACCCGAAACGGTCCTCCGTTAATGATATAACGCTGTGAAAGATGATTTTTTAAACATGACCCAGTCAAACTCAACCCCCCGCCTGTTTGTCGAGGCCGCTCTTGTTCCGGGGGCGGACCTTCACCTGGCTCCGTCCCAGGCGCATTATTTGTCCCATGTCATGCGCCGGAAGGCCGGGGACGGCCTTTTTCTATTCAACGGGCGGGACGGCGAATGGTCCGGCGTTGTTGAAACCGCGGCCAAAAAAAAATGTTCGGTGACGGTGGAGCGCCAAGTCCGGGCCCAGGCGTCTGAGCCGGGTCCATGGCTGGCATTCGCGCCGGTGAAAAAGGCGCGGACGGATTTTATCGTCGAAAAGGCGACGGAATTGGGAGCGTTGCGTCTTTGCCCGGTGTTCACCCGGCATACCAATTCTACCCGCATCAATATCGAGCGCATGCGCGCACACGCCATCGAGGCTGCGGAACAATGCCGCCGTTTAACCGTGCCCGAGATCGCCGAGCCGGAAACTCTGGAAGAATTGACGGCTGGCTGGCCGAAGGACAGACGGCTTTTCGTGCTCGACGAACGTGGGGCGGGCTGTCCCATTGCCGGGGCGTTGGAGGACTTGCGGGACGGCGCCGGCGGATTGTCTCGGGATTGTGGTTTTCTGATCGGACCCGAAGGCGGTTTCGACGCCGGCGAGCTTGACGCTCTGGAAAAACTGGTTTTTGTTACCGGTCTGGATCTTGGGCCGCGAATCCTTCGCGCTGAAACGGCAGCCCTGGCGGCCCTGGCTTGTTGGCAGGCCGTCATCGGTTGTGACTTAAATTAATTTGAAATGAGAATCCTATGAACGCCGATACGTCATCCGCCCTGGCCCCCATCGAGGGCAAAACGCCCCTGGTCGAATATCTGGAGGCCGGGAGCAAGCCGGAAGAAGATTGGCGCATCGGCACCGAGCATGAGAAATTCGCCTATCATCTGGCCGACCTCAGCTCCCTGGAATACGAAGGCCCCGCCGGTGTGCGCGCGCTTCTGGAGGGCCTGACCCGTTTCGATTGGACCCCGGTGCTGGAAGACGGAAATCCGATTGCCCTTTCCAAACCGGATGGCAGCTTCATCAGCCTGGAACCGGCCGGCCAGTTGGAATTGTCCGGCGCGACGGTGGAGACCATCCACCAGACCTGCGACGAAGTCACCATCCATTTGCAACAGGTCAAAGCCATCGCCCGCGAACTGAACCTCGGCTTTATCGGTCTCGGCTATCACCCCCAAGGGACCGCTTCGGATATGCCGTGGATGCCCAAGGGCCGCTACAAGATCATGCGCGATTACATGCCGAAAAAAGGCAGCATGGGTCTGGAAATGATGCAGGCAACCTGTACCGTGCAGGTCAACCTGGATTTTGCGTCCGAAGCCGATATGGTCCGGATGTACCGGATCTCGCTGGCCCTGCAGCCGGTGGCGACGGCGCTTTGGGCCAACTCGCCGTTCAAACAGGGTAAGCCGTCCGGGTTCCTTTCTTATCGTAGCCACATCTGGACCGATACCGACCCCGACCGCAGCGGGATGCTGGGATTTGTCTTTGAAGACGGTTTCGGGTTTGAACGCTATGTCGACTATCTGCTCGATATGCCGATGTATTTCGTCTACCGCGATGGCAAATATATCGACGCTTCGGGTCAATCGTTCCGGGATTTCATGGACGGAAAACTGCCGGCGTTGCCTGGCGAGAAGCCGCGCATGAGTGACTGGACCGACCATATGAGCACGGCCTTTCCCGAGGTCCGCCTGAAGCAGTTTCTGGAAATGCGGGGGGCCGATGGTGGACCATGGAGCCGCCTGTGCGCCCTTCCGGCGTTCTGGGTCGGCCTGCTGTATGACGCCGACGCCCGCGACGCCGTCTGGGACCTGGTCAAGGACTGGTCCATCGAGGAATTACAGGCGCTCAGGGACGAGGTGCCCCGACGGGCGCTGAAGACACCGTTTCGCAACCGGACCGTCAAGGAAATCGCCCTCGATGCCTTGCAAATCGCGCACAAGGGACTCCATAACCGGCAACGCATCGACAGCCTGGGTATGGATGAAACCCATTTCCTCAAGCCCCTGTTCCAGACCGCCCATTCCGGCTTGACCCCGGCCGATGAATTGCTGGCGGCTTACGAAGGCCGCTGGCAAGGCGATGTTGCCCCGGTTTTTCAGGAATATGCCTACTAGGTCTTTATTTTAGACGCAAATTCGTCGTCGCGAATGAGATCATTCGCTCGGGATTTGCTTTAGACGCAAATTCGTCGTCGCGAATGAGGTCATTCGCTCGGGATTTGCTTTAGACTTCGGTGCCGCCGACGGTCAGGTTATCGATTTTGATGGTCGGCTGGCCGACGCCGACGGGCACGCCCTGGCCATCCTTGCCGCAGGTGCCGATGCCGGGATCCAGTTCCATGTCGTTGCCGATCATGGAAACACGGGTCAGCACGTCGGGGCCGTTGCCGATCAATGTAGCACCTTTGACCGGGGCGCCTTTCCTGCCGTTTTCGATGCGGTAGGCCTCGGTACAGGTAAAGACGAATTTCCCCGACGTGATATCGACCTGCCCGCCCCCGAAGCTGACGGCATAGATGCCGTTGCCGGCGGATTTCAGAATTTCTTCCGGATCGTGGTCCCCGGCCAGCATATAGGTGTTGGTCATCCGGGGGATCGGGGCATGGGCATAACTTTCCCGGCGTCCGTTGCCGGTGCAGGGTGCCCCCATCAGGCGCGCGTTCATGCGATCCTGCATATACCCTTTCAGGATGCCGTCTTCGATCAGGACGGTGCGTTCGGTGGGGGTGCCTTCGTCGTCGATGCTTAGCGACCCGCGCCGATCATCAAGGGTGCCGTCGTCGATAACGGTGACGCCGGGGGCAGCGACCCGTTCGCCCAGAAGCCCGGCAAAGGCCGATGTCTTCTTGCGGTTGAAGTCGCCTTCCAAGCCATGGCCAATGGCTTCATGCAGCAGGATTCCGGGCCAGCCGGGACCCAGCACCACGGGCATTTCGCCGGCCGGGGCGGGAACCGACTCCAGGTTCACCAGGGCCTGGCGCAAGGCTTCGTCGACCTCCGCTTTCCAGGTTGCCTCGTTGAGGTATTGATCGTAGGGGACGCGCCCGCCGGTGCCGTGCGAACCGGCTTCCATGCGACCGTCCTTTTCAACCACCACGGAAACATTCAGCCGAACCAGGGGGCGGATATCGGCGGCTCTCTGGCCGCCCGCCCGAATAATCTCGATGGCCTGCCAGTTGCCGGACAGCGACGCCGTTACCTGGGCCACCCGTTCGTCCTTGCCGCGGGCATAGGCGTCCATGTCGGTCAGGAGTTTCACCTTGGTCTCGAAATCCACCAGCGCCAGCGGGTTGTCGTCCCGGTAAAAACCCTGGTTGGTGCCGGGGGGGGCTGCGAAGGTGCCGCCCTTGCCGGTGCGGATGGTTTTGACCGTTTCCCCGGCACGCCGAATGGCGTCTTCGCTCAGGTCCGAGGCTTGCGAATAGCCCGTGACCTCACCGGAAATGGCGCGCAGGCCAAAGCCTTGCGAGGTATCGAAGGCGGCACTTTTGACCTGGCCATCGTCGAACACGAGGCTTTCCGATTGGCGGTATTCCAGGAACAATTCGCCATCGTCGGTCCCTTTCAGGGCATCGTCGACCAGGCTCTGAACACGCGTTCTGTCCAGCCCGGCGCGCGAAAAGAACAGCTCATCGGTGACGGCAAGGTCGGTCATAAAAACTTCCTTCGTTTTGGGGTCGCCATCGTGTT
>JAESSX010000121.1 GCA_016763915.1 Rhodospirillales bacterium | reverse complement strand
GCCAGCGCCTTCGACATCAAGTTCGCCTTCAACAAGTGGGCATTGGGCGAGGACTTCTGCGTCAACATCCTCGGCTTCACCCTGGAGCAGCTCGACGATGTGTCCTTCGACATGCTGCCCGCGCTCGGCTCTAGCCCCAAGGACATCGAGGCCGCGAACAACCACGTCTGCGGCGCCATGACCCTGGAAGGCGCGCCGCACATCAAGGATGAACACTTAGATATCTTCGATTGCGCCAATCCCTGCGGCCGCATCGGCAAACGCTATCTGTCCGTGGAAAGCCATATCCGCATGATGGCCGCCAGCCAGCCGTTTATCTCCGGCGCCATTTCCAAGACCGTCAACATGCCCAACAACGCCACCATCGACGAATGCAAGGAAGCCTACATGCTGTCCTGGCGGCTGGGACTGAAGGCGAATGCGCTGTACCGGGACGGCTCGAAACTCTCGCAACCGTTATCGGCGGCGCTGGTCGACGACATCGATCTGGAACTCGAAGACGCCGTTCAGGACACGATCGATACCGCGGCCGCGGAAAAAGCCAAAGTCGCCGCCGAACGCGTCGCCGAGCGCGTCGTCGAACGGGTCATTTCCGGCGTCCGCCAGCGTCCGCCCGACCGCCGCAAGGGGTATACCCAGAAGGCCTCCGTCGGCGGACACAAGGTTTACCTGCGAACCGGTGAATACGAAGACGGCACGCTGTCCGAGATTTTCATCGACATGCACAAGGAAGGGGCGGCGTTCCGTTCGTTGATGAACAATTTCGCCATCGCCATTTCCATCGCCCTGCAATACGGCGCGCCGCTGGAAGAATTCGTGGATTCCTTCACCTTCACCCGCTTCGAGCCCTCCGGCACGGTCACCGGCAACGACACCATCAAGATGGCGACCTCGATCCTGGATTACATTTTCCGCGAACTGGCGGTCAGCTATCTGGGACGCAACGATCTCGCCCACGTCGTGCCCGAGGACCTGGAGCCCGGCAGCATAGGGGGCGGCGACGGCGAAGGCTTCCCCATCACCGACCCGGCCCTCGAAGCCGTCCGCAGCGTCGCCAGCCAGGGCTACGTGCGCGGCAACTTCCTGGTCATCAGGGGCGCCAAGGACAATGCCGCCGCAGCCACGGCCGTAGAAACCGTCATCGGCGCCTCCACGGTGGGCGCGGTCCAGGTGTCCACCGTATCGGAAACCGCGGCCCAGGAAACCGCCCGTGTCGCCGTCGGCAGCGACGTCACCGAAAGCGTCGATAGCCGCTTAGGCCAGGTCCGCGAAGCCAGGATGCGGGGCTATGAAGGCGATGCCTGCGGCGAGTGTGGAAATTTCACCCTGGTCCGCAACGGCACCTGCCTGAAATGCCAGACCTGCGGCGGTACGACAGGATGTTCTTAAAATACCATGACCAGATTTCCGGGAATCACAGTTCAGACCGAATCCTCCCTGGGAAACTTGGGACGCGTGTCGGGGGCCTTCCCTGACGCGCGTCCCGCCTTTTTTACCCTCTGACTTGAGGGTTTGCGGCCCCGAAACAGGGGCAGACCACCGCCACCTGAAATTCCTCGACATCGTTTTGGGGGCTCCCCATCTAAAACATCTATCGACACGTACTAACCGGGCAATTAATCTTGTTTGTTGGAACTTTAGTAAGTGGTTGTGTTACCGAGTTAGAAATTCTGTTTTTCCTAGGCCTGATGGTAAAAAGAAAAAAGAATGGTAAAAAGAAAAAAGAAACAGAGCATCTACATTGTCGATGACGATCCCGTCGTCCTGAAGCTGATGGCTGCCTTTTTGAAGGAAGCCGGATATTCCGTCACCACCAGCACCGACAGTTCCAAGGTGATCGACGACATTGCCCGCAAGAAACCCGATTGCGTGATCGGCGATTTGATGATGCCGGAAGTCGACGGCCTGATGCTGTGCAGGCAGGTCCTGGGACACAAGAACCTGAACCACACGAAATACATCGTGGTCTCGGCCAAGGCTTATGAATTCGACCTCAAACGGTCCTTCGATTTCGGGGCGCACGGATACATCCGCAAACCGATCAATCCGGAAACCTTTATCCAGAAGGTCAACCGGATCCTCGACGACCAAATCGACATGACATTCTGGGGCGTGCGCGGAACCCTTCCCGTTTCGGGCAGGGATTTCCTGAAATACGGCGGCAACACCTCCTGCATGACCCTGGAATTCCCGCGCCAGCAGTTTTTCATCTTCGACTGCGGCAGCGGCATCAAGAATCTGGGCGACTGGTTTCTGACCCAAAATCGCAAGGGCATCAACGCCAAAATCTTCATCTCGCACCCCCATTGGGACCATATCAACGCCATCCCGTTCTTTACGCCGCTGTATATTCAGGGCAACGAGTTCGAGGTTCTGGGCGCCAATCAGGGGGATATCACCATGCGCGAGATCGTCTCCGCCCAGATGGAAGGCGTATATTTCCCGATTACCTTTTCGCAATTCGCGGCGCGGGTCTATTTCCACGACCTGGAAGAAGAAAGCTTTTCCGTTTCGGGCATCGACGTTCGGACCAAGCTGTTGAGCCACCCCGGCAAGTGCTTAGGGTATCGGGTCAACTATAATGGGCGGTCCATCTGTTACATTACCGACAATGAAATGTACGTGGAAACCAGCGACTTCTTCGATCCCCACTACGAAAAGCGCCTTGCCGAATTCGTCGAGGGCGCCGATGTGCTGATCACCGACACCACCTATACGGACGAGGAATACATGTCCAAGGAAGGCTGGGGACATTCGTGCCTTTCCAAGGCCGTCAACCTGGCCGACACCGCCAAGGTCAAGCAATTGTTCCTGTTTCATCACGACCCGGACCAGAACGATGACGCCATTGACGCGAAACTGGCAACCGCCCAGGCCATGCTGAAGGCGCGCAAATCCAAAACCAAATGCCTGGCGCCCCGCGAGGGCCAATCGTTCAAGGTCTGAGTATGGCCGGACGGATCACCACGCGACTGGCGGAACTGGGCTTCGATCTGCCCGACCTTTCGGCGCCTGCGGCGAACTACGTTCCCTATGTCGTCAGCGGCAACCAGGTCTTCGTTTCCGGGCAGATCACCGTATGGAACGGGGAACTGCGCTATATCGGCAAGGTCGGCGCCGAATTCAGCCTCGACGAAGGCTACGAGGCGGCGCGGTTGTGCGGCCTCAACCTGATCGCCCAGGCCCGCGACGCCGCCGGCGGCGACCTGGATCGGATCAGGCGGGTGATCAAACTGGGCGGCTTCGTCAACACCGCACCCGACTTCACGGATCATCCTAAAGTCATCAACGGCGCGTCGGACCTGATGGTCGAAATCTTCGGCGAGACCGGCAAACACGCCCGCTTCGCCGTCGGCGCAGGCTCATTGCCGCTGGGCGTCGCGGTCGAGGTCGATGGGGTGTTTGAGTTGGGGTGAGGGGTCAGCAGCCCTGATCACCCGAACTTTTTATTACCAAAATTATTTTGCTGGCGCCATGAGTTTTTCGGCGGGGCCAGTTTTTTTCCTTTCTTTACCGGCTTGGACGGATCGGCTGACGGGGTGGGCTGTACGGACGAATCTTGCGCGCCCGGCTTAGGCTTGGATTGTTCCGCTCCAGGGGCTTTCCCGGTTTCGGCGGCCTTGGCGAGACCGGCGATGCACTGTTTTTTCTGCTCTTCCTTGAAGGCGGCGCAGGCCTTCACGGCCTTGGCGTAATCAGAAATCCGACAGCCGGCGCAGGGGGTTTCGGCCTTGATCCTCGCGATTTCGAGATCGATTTCCTTCATTTTCCATATGTGCTGGTCATCAAGAACCTTATTCATGAAGGCATCAAGTTTCTCCGTACAAAAACTGCCGAGGGCTGAATACCTGTCTAACCCTTTAAAATCGTTGTACGTCTCTTTAGCTTCTTTAAGCTCACTTACTGCAATATTGGCAGTTTCAATTAATGAAGATTCTGCTGGTGCCGCCTTACGGGATACCTCTGCCAATCGAAGAGCCCTTCTTTTAGCCACAACATTCCTGGCCGCAGCCTCTCTTTCCGCGTTTATGGTCGCGTCCTCGGCATCAGCCAGGCTGAGGTCGACCAGGCAGGCGGAAATGACGGCGTCGCTCATGTCGTCGTCGAGGTATTGTTTCTGCATGTCTTTAAGGACGCCTGCGATATCCGCGTCCGGGGTGCGGGTCAATCCACCACCGGCGGTGATATTCGTGATCTCGGCGGCGCTCTCGGCGGCGGCGGAGATTGAGCTCTGGAGCAACTCCTTCAAGGCGTCCCGTTTGCCGATCGCGGCGTCCCGTTTCGCTTTCAAGGCATCCGCCTCGCCCTGCAATTCGGTCTTTCGCGGCTCCGTCTTATTATTATCCGCCAGTGCCTGCTTTTTCTTCCAGGCGTCCTCCGCATCGGCCACATCTTTATTCGCCTGGGCCAGCTTTTTCGCCGCCTCGTCTATGTTCTTGACCGCGCCTTGGAAGCTGGATGTCATGCCCTTGCCGCTCGCCTTGCCGCCGGCGGCGGAGAGGCTACGCCCAAAAGCGCCGCCCGCCGTCTCTCCGAGCATGAGCGACACCATGACCTTGTTCATCTTGCTCATGATCAGGCTGTAGGCGGTGCCGCTGACCGCGCCGTTCGCATAGGCTTCGCAGGCGCGGTACATCTGGTCCCGCAGCAACTGAATGCTGGCCGTGCGCTCGGCCAGTTGGATCACACCGCCCACCTGGCTTGCGCTGAGCGCGCCGCTGCCCTGGCCGAGGACGGAAACCGAAATTCCGAAAGCGTTGGCCATGATCGCGGCCACGTCCGGGCTCGGCTCGGCGCAGACGATTCTCGTTGGATTTACGAGGCCCGGGCGGGATTCAGAACCGACATTGACGCTGCTGACGATCCGTTGGCGGGATCCGGTGGTGATGGATTGATCATTCCCAAAACTGAATTGACGGAAAATATCGCCCGGCGCAGACGTGCACGCGCCAAGCACGAAAAGTACGGGCACTAAAAGGAATTTACCCGTAAGCGCCCCAGAACGCTTAGAAACCCACACAGCTTCCTCCCAGTCTTTTTCGGCACGCTGCATTGCGGTCGCGCAATTTCCACTGAAACTAGCAAGAGACTAAGCCTTATTCAACTATTAGAAGTCTTATTTAATAAATTACTAGTATTACGTTCTAACGCTTCCCTCCCCCTTGCCTCCGCCCACCAAAAGCATCACATCTATTCCATGCCGGATGGACGCGAACCGACGACGGTCAATGTGCTGGGCTCGATCAATGAGGTCGGGGCCGCCGAGTGGGATGCCTGCGCCGGCGCCGGCGATCCGTTCTGCCGCCACGGGTTCCTGTCGGCGTTGGAGGATTCCGGCTCGGCCTCGGCGGAGTCCGGCTGGCTGGCGCGCCACCTGGCCGTGCGCGACGAGGACGGCCGGCTTGTGGCTTGCGCTCCGTTGTATCTGAAAAGCCATTCCTACGGCGAATACGTGTTCGACTGGGGCTGGGCCGATGCCTTCGAGCGCGCCGGCGGGCGCTATTATCCGAAACTGCAATGCGCCGTGCCGTTCACCCCGGTGACGGGTAACCGGTTGCTGGTGCGTGGCGACCTGCCCGCGGCGATCAGGGACGCGCTATGCCACGCCCTGGCCGAAGCCATGGTGGCCCTGGCCCAGCGGCTGGGGGTATCGTCGCTGCACGTGACCTTCCCGAGAGAAGACGAATGGCGGCGTTTCGGTGAGATGGGAATGCTGAAGCGCAAAGGCCAGCAATTCCATTGGCAAAACCGCGGATACGACGATTTCGACGACTTCCTCAGCCACCTGACATCGCGCAAACGCAAGGCCATCCGCAAGGAACGCGCCAGCGTGGCCGCGCACGGCTTCGACTTTCGGCTGCTCGGCGGCGGCGACCTGACCGAAAGCCATTGGGACGCGTTCTATCGTTTCTACCGCGACACCACCGACAAGAAATGGGGACAGAATTACCTGAACCGGGAATTCTTCTCGCTGCTCGGCGAACGGATGGGCGATCACATCGTCCTGGTCATGGCCGAAAACGCCGGGCGCCCCATCGCCGGCGCGTTGAACCTCAAGGGCGCCGACACCCTGTTCGGGCGCAACTGGGGATGCGACGCCGACTACAGGTTCCTGCATTTCGAGGCCTGCTATTACCAGGCCATCGAATACGCCATAGCCAATGGCCTCAAATGGGTCGAGGCCGGCGCCCAGGGCCCGCACAAGGTGCAACGGGGCTATCTGCCGCGCGCCACCTATTCGGCCCACTGGATCGCCGATGCGGGGTTTCGCCAAGCGGTCGGGCGCTTCCTCGACGACGAACGGCGGAACATTGAAGACGAAATGCAATTCCTTCAGCACCGTTCGCCGTTCCGCCAGGCGGATTAGGAGTCACTCTCCGTTAACGATTTCCGGCCTAGACTGGCGGCCAATGATCCACCACCTATCACCATTGAAACGGGTTTTTCCCCTACCCCGCGCTGGCCTGACGGCGGTCCTGGCGGGCCTGATTCTCGGTCTCACGGGATTAACGCCGCCGGCCGGGGCCGCGGCCCCCCAGTGCGCCCGCCTGCTGCCAACCGCCGGGCGCGAGAT
>JAESSX010000120.1 GCA_016763915.1 Rhodospirillales bacterium | reverse complement strand
GGTGAAAATTTAACCGCGTTGGTGACCAGGTTCAGCAGAATTTGCTTCACCACCTTGGCATCGCATTTGAGCCTTGGAAGGTTGCCGCAGAACCTGGAATTGATGTCGTGGCGTTGTTCGGGAAACCGGGCCTTGACCACGCGCACGGCTTCCGACGCCAAAACCGATATATCGGTCGGCTGTTCGTCGAGTTCAAATTTTCCCGATTCAACCCTGGAAATATCCATGACGCCCTCGATGAGGCCGAGAAGGTGTTCTCCCATGGAATGAATGTCCTTGATGAACTGCTTGTAATTTTCGTTGCCGACGGGTCCGGAAATTTCCATATTGATCAGTTGGGAGAAACCGATAATCGCATTCAGGGGGGTGCGTAATTCGTGACTCATGTTGGCGAGGAATTCGGTCTTTGCCATATCCGCGGCCTGCGCGACGTCAGCGGCATTTTTGAGCACCTGCTCTGTATTTTTGCGCTCCTCAATGTCACGGATCACGCCGATGAAATTCACTTCCCCCAGATCATCGACTTCGGACAATGTAAGCTCGAAGGGAAAAGTGGTGCCGTCTTGCCGTTTGCCGATCAGTTCACGGTTGTGCCAAGTGGTCTTTTTTTTTCGGGTTATGGCGTATTTGGATAAATGACTTTCATGTGAAAAAGAGCCCCCGTCCGGGATAAGAATGGAGGTGTTTTTTCCAATCACCTGATACTTGTTCCAGCCGAACTGGTCTTCGGCGGCCTTGTTGAAGGAACGGATAATGCCTTTGGCACTGATGGTGACGACACCGTCGCCGATCATTTCCAGGAGGGCGGCGTTCTTTTTTCTTTCCACCCAATTGGTTTCATCAATTCGCCAGCGCTCGGAAATGTCCTGAACGGCGAACAGCCGTAATGTTTTTAAGTCCTTGCGCACGGTCTTGATGGAAACGGTGATTGGAAATTTCTCGCCGGAACCCTTTATTGCAACGGTTTCAAGGTTGACGGTTTCGCCGACCTCGTAATTCTTGAAAACCGCGTCATGCCATTCCGGGGAAATCAATCGACGGAACGCCATGTCGGACAATTCCCCGCCGGCGTATTCAAATATCCGTTCAGCCGATAGGTTTGCCTGAACAATGCGACCTTCCTCACAGACGAAAAGAGCCTCGGTGGAGGCGTCGCGTAAGATATCTGAATAAACTTCGTTCATGATGGTATCCAGGGTGGGGAAAATCCTTCAATGCACTTCTAGGATGCCTGCAGGGTCTCCATGGCGAGAGTTTCCAGTTCCCTGGCTTCCCGATTAAGCCTTTGAACCGTTTCGGCAATTTCCTGTGTCGCTCTGCCGGTCTGATTGGCCAGTTGTTTGACCTCGCCGGCGACAACCGCGAAACCTTTGCCTGCATCGCCGGCCCGTGCGGCCTCGATCGTAGCATTCAATGCCAGGAGGTTGGTTTGGACCGCGACATCATCGATTTGTTCGGAGATGTTGCTGACGTTTTCAATTTCGGAAAAAAGACTCTTTAACCTTTGTTCCATTTTATCTTTGGCGCTGCTTGCGTTCGGGTCGGTTGTGTTTTGATCTTTCATTTTTCGGTCTCCTGAATTCTATGACGAGGCACCAGGTCCGGATCGACCGACGGGGCCAATCCGGACTGGCAACGTGATCAAACGACCTTTCTGACTTCCTCAAGGAAATTGTCGACTTCCATTCCCAGCAACTCCGCCTGCTGAGACAGCTCGGATGAGGCTTTGGAAACCTCCTGGGCGGCTTGTCCGGTTTCACTGGCCGATTGCGTCACCGAGACGATATTTGTGGAAACCTCCGTAGTGCCGGTCGCCGCTTCTTCGACGTTGCGGGCGATTTCCTGGGTCGCGGCCCCTTGCTCTTCCACGGCGGAGGCGATTGCCGTTGAAATCTCATCGACTTCGCCAATGGTGCCGCCGATTTTCTCGATCGCATCAACCGCGTTCGACACCGCATTTTGAACGCCGCCGATCTGTTCGCTGATCTCTTCGGTCGCTTTTGTCGTCTGGCTGGCCAGGCTCTTGACCTCGCTGGCAACGACCGCGAACCCCTTGCCGGCGTCACCGGCCCGCGCGGCTTCAATCGTCGCATTTAGGGCCAGCAGGTTTGTCTGTGCGGCAATATCGGTAATCAGTTTAACCACTTCGCCGATCTTGTCGGAAGCGTCGGCCAAACCCTGAATTTGCGTCCTGGTTTCCTTGGCCTGATCTACGGCGCTGGAAGAAATCTGGGAAGACTGCACGACCTGGCGATTAATTTCGCTGACCGAGCTGGAAAGTTCTTCGGCCGCCGAAGCCACCGTTTGCACGTTGGCCGAGGCCTGCTCCGCCGCTGCCGCGACCGAAGCCGCCTGTTCGGAGGTTGAGGAAGCCGTGGCTTCCATCGTGCCGGAAGAGGCGTGAAGTTCGGTCGCCGCCGCCGCCACCGTATCCACGACACTTCTCATTTTGGTCTCGAAATTCTCGACCACACCGCCGAAAACCGTGGCCCGGTCCTGAATGGTTGTGGTCGCGGAGTTGATAGCCTGGCTGGCGATCCGGAAATCACCCAACATTCCCTTCTCGGCAATCCGCCGGAAGTATTGGTTGTTGCTGACATATTCCAAGCACGCCTGGGATTCCCGGACATAGGCGTCCGTGCGGTCAATCATGTCGTTGATGGCGAAAAGAAGTTCGCCGATTTTGCCGTCATCCTCGATGCCGACGATCCTCGCCTCGAAATCGCCGCGTGCGACTCTTTGGCATACATCGATCGCCATGTGGATAGGATCAGAGGTATCAGCCGCCGATTGAGCGGAATTTTCGGTAATGTTTTCGGACATATTTGTGCTCGCCGATTTGTTGAGCAATTTTGTCATGAACATGGTCTTTTTCCTTTAATATGAGGGGCGCCGTTCACCCACCCGGGGGGGCGGCGCCTGAATGATTTTGGGGCCTAAAGGGTTGCCACGAATTCGTCGTAACCGACGCCCGCTTCGGAAAGCATGCCGAGCACCGTATCGAAGGAAGACTCCATGCCCTTCTTGCGGTCGTGATGCTTGTTTTCTTCCTCAAGCAACGACTTGTAGAGGGGGATGATCTTGTCATTGAGGATGGTCCGGTCGGGAACGCGCCGGTTCGAGTGATAACCGATGATGTTGCCCGACGCGTCGCGGCTGGGTGTTACGTGGGCAAGCACCCAGTAGTGATCACCGTTCTTCGCCGTGTTGACCACGTAAGCAAAGATTTCCTTGCCGGTGGCAAGGGTGTCCCAAAGCAATTTGAAAACGCACCGGGGCATGTCCGGATGACGGACCATGCTGTGGGGTTGACCCAGGACCTCTTGTTCCGTGTAACCGGCAATCCTCAGGAAGACGTTGTTGGCATAGGTGATGCGACCTTTCAGGTCGGTCTTGCTGACGATGATCTCGTCGTCATCGAAAAAACACTCTGTGCCGGTCAATTTTATTTCTTGCGCCATTATCCAGTATCCTTTGTTGATCTTGACCGTCGCCGTTTATTTTCGCCGCCTGTAACCGGGTCGGGTTGCAAGGGAATTGCAAAACATCTGGTGTGTTTGAATTCCCGTTAAGTCATAATTTCCAGTACCTGTTTAGGCCCGGCTCGTAATCGTCTGATGAAGAGGAAGAGGAATTGTGTGAAGTTTTGTAACCGGCCGATAATCGGAGCGATTATTCAGCTTTCAAGGAGAGGTGTTTTCCTGTAAACGCCGGATTTCAAGAGCGTCACGCTGTTGCCGAGAGCCGCCGCGAAGCCTGGAGGCACGAGAATAGATGTCGCCCAGACGTGAAGCCCGCCTGTTTCAATGCGCCCCTTAACTTCGCTCAGGGTCTTATTTCCGGGTTTTGGTGTTAGTGGCCGGCGAGGAACTTGGTGCGCTGGTTGACCACGGTGTCGGCATCCTTGCCCGACAATTCCTGCAGATGGTCGAACTGCCAGTCGAAGGTGCCGACGCCCCGCGTCATGGACCGGAGTTCGATAATCAGGTCGTGCATTTCCGACTGCGGAAGCTGTACCGTGACCTCGTCCCATCCCTCCCAGCCCGGCTTGGCGTCGAAGCCGAGAATTTGTCCGCGCCGGCCGCTGACCAGCCGCTGAACCTTGGAAGTGAATTCGTTGGGCATCACGAGATGGACCTGGAAGATGGGCTCCAGCAACACCGGCTTGCAACTGGGCATGGCTTCGCGCATGGCCAGGCCGGCGGCTTTTTTGAACGCCAATTCCGAACTGTCGACGGAGTGGTGCTGGCCGTCGGTCAGGGTCACGGAGATATCGACCACCGGGAATCCGAGCGGTCCGCGGTTCATGAATTCCTTAATCCCGGTTTCCACCGCCGGGAAGTACTGCCGGGGCACGGCGCCGCCGGTGATGACGTTGTCGAACTGAAACCCGGATCCCCGGGGCAGGGGCTTGATGTCCAGGTGGACGTCGCCGAATTCCCCGTGCCCGCCCGATTGTTTCTTGTGCCGCGCGTGTTGGGATACCGGAAGGCGGATGGTTTCCTTGTACGGCACTTGCGGCCGCTGGACGGTCACGGACAGGCCGTATTTTTCCTTCAGCCGGTCGATGGTGACCAGCAAATGCATCTCGCCCTGGCCCCACAGAAGAAATTCATGGGTGTCGGAATCGGGCCCATAGGACAGGGACGGGTCTTCGTCGGCAAGCTTGGCCAGTGCGCCCGGCAACTTGACCTCGTCGTCGCGGTGTTCGGCATGAATGGCCAGCGCGAACAGGGGGCTGCGGGCTTGGGGCCAATCGTCGCCGGCGTCCTTGCCGTTACCGGTCTCGGTCAGCATATCGCCGGTGGCGACGCTGTCCATGCGCCCAAAGGCGGCGATCTCCCCGGTCACGACCTTGGCCAGTTTGTCGTGCCTGGCGCCGATCACCCGGTGCAGGCCGCCGACCCTTTCCGCGTTGAGGGTCATGCCGTCGTTGACCTCGCCCCGCCACACGCGCGCCATGCTCATCTTGCCGGCGTGGCCGGCATGGACGGTCTTGAACACTTGAGCCAGCGTGCCGCCTTGCGCCGGCTCGATACCCAGCCGTTCCGCGGTGACGCTTGCCTCCGGGGTCTCGTGGCGCAGCGCTTTCAGCACCCGGCGGATGCCGTTGTCCTGTTCGGCGGAACCGAAAAACACCGGGACGATATAGCTGTTTTGCAGGTCGTTGGAGAGGTTGGCGTAGATTTCCTCAGACGAGGGAATGATGTCTTCCAGCAGTTCCTCTAACAAGGTGTCGTCGAAATCGGCGAGGCTTTCCAGCAACTCGGTGCGGGCTTCTTTCTCCCGGTTTTGTAGGGAGTCGGGGATTTGGATCAGTTCCGACGGCCGCCCGGGGGTCCATTGAAAGGCCCGTTCGCTGACCAGATCGACATGGCCGACAATGTGCTCATTCTCGCGGATCGGGATTTCGCGCATGATCAACGGCCGTTTGGAATGCTGCTGAAGGGATTCGAGGGTGTCCTTCACGCTTGAGATGACGGTGTCCATCTTGTTGATGAACAAAAGGTGGGGGATGTCGTTCTCATCGAGGAATTTCAGGATCGGGGCGACGGTCAAGGCGCGCGATGCGTCGGGCTCGCACACCACGATGGCGGTGTCGGCGACCATCAGCGCATTGAGGGTGTCCTGGATCATTTCGACCGAACCGGGACAATCCAGGAAGGTCCACGGCTCGTCGAGATATTCGGCGGTGGCGATGTTGACCTCGGTGCTCATCTGGCGCTTCCTGGATTCAGGGGTGGCGTCGCCGACGGCATAGCCTTCCTTGGACGAACCCTTGCGGCCGACCGCGCCGATTAGCGCCAGAATGCTTTCGAAAAGGGCTGTTTTGCCGCTAAGATAGGGTCCGACGATGGCGGCGACACGTGGCCCGGATGGGGTCTTGGTAGCCATGGAATCCTCCCAGAGAGAACATTTCGTCATTCTGGCGCGCGGGGGCCCCCGCTTGGGATCGTTATCTCAAAAGGGTAAAGCCCTTGGCTGTGGATGCAAAGAAAAAAGGACAAACCACCCCGGCCGGCCGGCAAAGGAAGACTGGTGGTCATTGGGGTGTTTTTGAAAATCAGGGATGCATATGGGGATATATATTTGAAAGTTATGGTCTTTATCGGAAAAAGTGTAGTAACCGGATGCTTTTTGGATTAATTATCCGTATCTTTATGAACGGAACCTGACCCTGCTTTAACGATTTCGGATACTGGATGAATGTTTGCCGAAAGAACATTCATTTTTGGAGGGGGGATGATACCGAACACCAAGCGCCTGCCCCTGATCGGCCGAGCCGCCGTGGGTGTGGTTATGTTGATGGCAGTTGCCGCGGTTTCGGCGCCGGCAACGGCTGCGTCCGTTTCCGGCGAACTCACGGTCGACGGCGGCAAAAACCTGAAAAACCTGATCGTTTTTCTGGAGCCGGTCGATAAAAGTGCCATCAATGCAGTCAAAAAATACAGAGTGACGCAGAAGGGACGGATTTTTAACCCCGCCGTCACCGTCGTCGTCGCCGGCAGTTCGATCATCTTCGTCAACGACGAAGACCGCGAAATCGACCACAACGTCTATTCCCTCAGCCGTACGCGTAAGTTCGATATCGGGCTGGCCAGCAAGGGGTCCCAACTGGTCGTCGATTTTCCCAAGCCCGGCACCGTCAAATATTACTGTTCCATACACAAAAACATGGAAGGCACCGTCATCGTCGTGCCGTCGCCGTTTTATGCGCTGATGGACAAACCGGGGGCGTTTACCCTGGAAAACGTGCCGGAAGGAGAATGGAAACTTAACGCCGCCATTTCCCACCGGCGGTATTCAGCATCCCCGGTGGATGTCGCCGTTTTCGGCGGTTCGGTCGACAGCATCAGCCTGAGGGTCAGCCGCAAACGTAAAAAACGGCGCTAGTGGATAGTATCTGAACATATGACAAAACGTTTCCTGCGCATTCTGGCTGTGGCCGTGATGGCCGGGTTGGGGGTCTCGCCGCTTACCACCCTGGCCGACGGCCATGTGTTCGACCCCTTTGAGCCGCCGGCCGAAGGCAAGGGCTCCGTCTACGGCAATGTCACCGCGCGCCCGCACAAGGATTACGTCAGGAAAGCCGTGGACCGGGCGTCGAAAAACATCATCGTCGAAGATCCGGAATTGTACGGCGCGTCCGCCGACGGCAAGATCGTCTACAACGACACCATGGTCAATTACGAGCTTGTCGACGTTTACGCCATCTTGCTGAACCCGGCGGCCAAGCCGGGCAAGGTGCACGAGGTGGAAGCCGAAACCGACGAGGGCCTGGCGCCCCAGGCGCTTGCCGTCGCCAAAGGCGACGTCATCCGCATCGAAAACGACACCCCCAAACCGTTGACGTTCTTCCTTGTCGACATCAACGGCGACGCCATTCAGGAACTGCCCACGCTGGCCCCCGGCGCCACCGCCGACATGACGGTGGAGCTTGCCGGCGACCTGGAACTGAGCACCGACGAAGACGAGCGCCTGAAGGCGGCGGTGCTGTCGCGCGAGGGCCTGCAAAGCCGGCGTATACGGAGCGGGTCCACCTATGATTTTCGTGATATGCCCCCGGGGGAATACGACCTTTTGTTCTGGTTCTGGCGGCTGGGCGCCCTGAACCAGAAAGTTACCATCGTGGCGGGAGAGCATACCCGCGTAAACGGAGTCCTGTCGGTCGATACCATCGTCCGCTGAATTCCCCACCATATGATCGAGCGTCATGGGTCTTCGCGGAAAAATCTTTACGGCGTTTTTCGGCATCCTCGCCCTGTTGATGGGGGGGACGATCTATTACACCAATTCCCAGACGACGGAATTCCAGACCGCCCAGATCACCGGCCAGCTGCGGTCGACGAAAATCCGTTTTGAAAAGAAGTTCGAAACCGAACGGGCCAGTTTGCTGAAGCTGGTCCGCACCATCACGTCGGATCAGAAGTACCGCTCTTTCCTGCAACAGGTGAAGGACAACTATTTTTCCTTCGCCGAGGAAATCAGCCTCGATACCCAAGCCGACCTGGTGTTCGTGGTCGATGAGGAGATGGCCGTGCGCGGCGCCTCGCCCCCGCTCGGGGGCGCGAAACGGAACCGCGACGAACACTTCACCAGGATCTTGGAACAGGTCGAGGAACCGCATGTCGGTGAACTGCTGGTGGAAATTCTGGATACCGGCAGGAACATGTCCCGGGTGCTGACCTTCGGCGGCGATCTGATGAACACGGTCAACGTGCCGTTGAAGGAGTCCCTGTCCGACGATTACGCGCTCGGCGTCGTTTCCGTCGGCATCGTCATCGACGACGAATGGGTCAACGATCTGCTGAAGGACGAAGACTCGAACGTCCAGGTCGTCTTTCACATCGAAGGCCAACCGGTGGCGGCCAACGCCCCGCCGGACCGCAGCCGGGCCCTTCTCAAGGCCGCCCGGGCGAGAGGCGGGGAGGAGTCCTTTGTCTTCGAGCAGGAACGCTACATCGGGCTCGAGGGCGCGTTCGACAAGGCCGGCCGCCCCGCCGGCTACCTGTTCGTGGCCAGCCTGGACAAGGCCATGGCCCCGTTCGTGTCCCTGCAATGGAAAATCTTTGCCCTCGGCGTGGCGGCGCTGGGAGTAGGCCTGGTGGTCATCCTGTTTCTGACCAACCGCATCGTGTTTCCGATCCGGATGCTGGTGCGGGGCACCAGGGAAATCATGAACGGCAATTACGATTACGCGGTGGAAAACAGCTCCCGCGACGAAGTCGGCCAGCTGGCCCGCGCCTTTAACCACATGACCGGGGGCCTGAAGGAAAAGGAACAGATCCGCAGCCTGTTCGGCAAGTATGTCCACCCGTCCATCGTCAGCGACATCATGCAAAACCCCGACAATCTGCAACAGGGGGGCACGCGGCGGGTCCAGACCCTGTTGTTCAGCGACATCCAGGGCTTCACCACCATCAGCGAAGGCATGGATGCCGAACAGCTGGTCGGCTTTCTGAACGAATACCTGGGCGCCATGGCCAACGAACTGACGGCGTGCGACGGCATTTTGGACAAGTACCTGGGGGACGGCATCATGGCTTTCTGGGGGCCGCCGTTGACCAAGGGAAACCATGCCAAACTGGCCTGCAACGCCGCCATCGGCATGCAGGTCGTCCTGGCCGATATGCGCCACGACTGGCAGACCCGCGGGCTTCCACCCATTCATGCCCGGATCGGCGTCGCCACCGGCGAGGTCATCGTCGGCAATATCGGGTCCGAGCAGGC
>JAESSX010000119.1 GCA_016763915.1 Rhodospirillales bacterium | reverse complement strand
GGAAATCGTCTTCCGACGCCAGCGCATCGGGAAACACGATATCGGCGCCGGCCTCTTTGTACTGGTTGGCCCGCTTTATGGCGCCGGCCAGCCCTTCGCCGGCGGCGGCGTCGGTGCGCGCGATGATGCGCAGGTGTGAGCTGGCTTTCTTGGCGGCGGCGATTTTGGCGGCGGCGTCCTCGGGCGAAATCAGCCGCTTGTCGTTGAGGTGGCCGCATTTCTTCGGCAGCACCTGGTCTTCGATATGCACCGCCCCGGCGCCGGCGCGTTCCAGTTCGCGCACCGTGCGCATGGTGTTGAGAATCTCGCCGTAGCCGGTGTCGCCGTCGACGATCAGCGGCAGATCGGTGGAGCGCGACACCATGCGGGTGACGAAGCACAACTCTTCGAGCGTCAGGATGCCGACATCGGGCAGGCCCATGGTCGCCGTCACCGCGCCGCCCGAGATATACAGCGCCTCGAACCCGGCCTGTTTGGCCAGCATCCCGGCCAGCCCGTTGTGTGCACCGGGCACGCCCAGAATCTGCGGGCGGTCGATCAGTTCCTGAATGCGCTCACCCGCGGGCCGCGTGTCGCGGCTATTGCCTTCCAACCATGTCATCGAATCACCTCGTTTGTAGTCAGTGTTTGTAAATTGTATACAATGTAGCGATAAACTGCCTTACAATCGAGGCCAATAAATCAGGGAGGATAAAAAATGACCAATAGGCTTGCCGGGCCTGTCACCGGGCCGTCGGCGTGGACGAGCGCCGAGTTGGCCGCCGACGACAGCTGGATTTATTCCCTGAACGATGCCGAAATTGGCGAAATCGAGGCCGCCCTAGCCGTGGTCGGGGAAAAAGGGCTCAAGGTATTCGAGTTTGGCGTGAATGACTTTCCGTTGCCGTCGCTGGCCGTGAAACTGGCCGCCGTCATCGAGCAACTGGAAAACGGCCGCGGTTGCGCCCTGATAAGGGGACTGGACGCCGCCCGCTATGACGAAGACACCCTGAAAACCCTGTATTGGGGGCTGGGGGTGCATCTCGGCCTGCCGATCTCGCAGAATGCCCGGGGCCAGTTTATCAGCCATGTGCGCGACACGGGCCGGGATTATTATTCCCACAACGTGCGCGGTTACACCACCAAGGCGCGGATCAAGCCGCACTGCGACCCCGCCGATACGGTCGGGTTGTTGTGCGCCCATCCGGCGAAGTCCGGCGGCGAAAGCGAAATCGCCAGCGCCATGAGCATCTATAACGAATTGCTGGCCCATCATCCCGAGTACCTTGAGCCGTTGTTCGGGGGATTTTATTTTGACCTGCGCGGCGAAGGCGTCACCGACGACCCCGACGAAGTGACCTTTAACCGGGTTCCGGTGTTCAGCTATTTCGATGGCAGGCTGAGCTGCCGGTTCAACGCCAAAAGCATTATCGAAGGTCAGATGAAGGCCGACATGCCCTTGGACGGCCTGGCGCTCGACGCCGTTCAGGCGGTCGGCGATCTGGCCTCGCGTTCGGATCTGCGCTTCGACTTGACCTTCCGCCGGGGGGACATTCAAATCCTCAATAACCACATGATTCTGCACGCCCGGGGCGGGTTCGAGAATTACCCCGAGCCGGACCGGGGGCGCAATCTGCTTCGCCTGTGGGTTAATCTTCGCGATGGCCGCACGCTGGCCCCGGAATTCGCCGACCGCCTGAACACCGGCCCCCGGGGCGGCGTCATGATCAGGGAGGGAGTATGACCATCCGTATCGCCATCCTCGACGACTATCAGAACGTCGCGCTGGCCGCCGCCGACTGGGACAGCCTGGAGGCCGAGGTCACCGTGTTCGACAAATACATCGAAAGCGAATCCGTCGCCGGGGCGCTTCAAGGCTTCGACGTGGTTATCGGCATGCGCGAACGCACGCCGTTTCCGAAATCCCTGATCGAGGCCTTGCCGGATTTGAAGCTGCTGGTGACCACCGGCATGCGGAATTTGTCGTTCGATATGGAGGCCGCGCGCGCCCGCGGCGTCGTCGTCTCGGGCACCGCCATGCTGGGGTATCCGGCGTCGGAGCACGCGGTGGCGTTGATGATGTCGCTGTTCAAGAAGATCCCCCTGGAAAACCGGGTCATGCACCAGGGCGGCTGGCAGGGCGACGTGTCGGAAGGCATGAAGGCAAGACGCTGGGTCTGCTCGGGCTCGGCAAGCTGGGGGCCAAGGTGGCCCGGGTCGGCCTGGCGCTCGACATGGAAGTCATTGCCTGGAGCGAGAACCTGACCAAGGTGCGCTGCGACGAGATCGGCGTCGGCTATGTCCACAAGGATGCCCTGTTCGCCGAATCCGATGTCCTTTCCATCCATCTGGTGCTCAGCGACCGCACCCGGGGACTGGTCGGGGTGCCCGAATTCACCCTGATGAAGTCGAGCGCCTATCTGATCAACACCTCGCGCGGCCCCATCGTCGACGAGGCGGCGCTGATCGAGGCCCTGGCCAACGGCACCATCGCCGGCGCCGGCATCGATGTCTACGACGTCGAGCCGCTGCCGCGCGACCACCCGCTGCGCTCGCTCGACAACGCCATCCTCACCGGGCACACCGGCTACGTGGTCAAGGAACTGTACGCGGTGGCCTATGGCGAGGCGCTGGACAACGTGCGCGCCTGGATGCGGGGCAAACCCGTCCGGGTGTTGAACGCGGGCTGATGTTGATGACCTCTCCCATCCTGCTGACCACCGATGGCGCCATCGCCACCGTGGTCCTCAACAATCCGGCGAAGATGAACGCCATCACGCTGGAGGCCTGGGCCGAACTGGGCCGGGTGATGCGGGCGCTGTCGGCCGACGAGCAGTTGCGTTGCGTTGTCCTTAGAGGCGCCGGCGAGAAGGCGTTTTCCGCCGGCGCCGATATTTCCGAATTTCCCCGGGTGCGCGCCAATGGGGAACAAGCAAGAGTGTACGGCGCCGTCGTCGCCGGAACGCTGGAAGCGCTGCGGGACTGCGTCCACCCGACGGTGGCGGCGATCCA
Source organism: Rhodospirillales bacterium (assembly GCA_016763915.1). The sequence continues at coordinate 4,430 of JAESSX010000119.1, read as the reverse complement.
GGGCGCCTGCACCGGCGGCGGGCTGGAAATCGCCTGCGGCTGCGACATGCGCATAGCAAACGCATCGGCGCGCTTCGGCGTGCCGATCAACAAACTGGGCCACGCCTTCGCCTATGCCGAGATGCAGACCGTGCTCTCGGCGGCGGATCGCAAACTGGTGCTGGAACTGATCCTGGAAGGCCGTATCGTCGACGCCGCCGAGGCGCTTCGCCGGGACCTCGTCAACCGGGTGGTGGCGGACACGGATTTCGAGGACGAAATCAAAGCGACGACCAGGCGCATCGCCGAAGGCGCGCCGCTGGTCAACCGCACGGCCAAGAAATTCCTGGGCCGGCTGGACGATCCCCGGCCGCTCAGCCCGGCCGAGATCGACGAGGGCTATGCCCTGTGTGACTCGGACGATTACGCCGAGGGGCTGCGCGCCTTTCTGGCCAAGGAAAAACCTGTCTTCGAAGGGAAATGACCATGAGCAAAACTGACAAACTGGACGCGCTGCTGGCCGAACCGGGGGCGCTGGTGCTGCCGGGGTGCTATGACGCCATGTCCGCGCGGCTGATCGAACGGGCCGGCTACAAAGGCGCCTTCATGGGCGGTTTCGCCGTCTCGGCGGCGCGCCTCGCGGAGCCCGATACGGGGCTGATTTCGTACGCCGAAATGGTCGACCAGGGCCGCAACATATGCGCCGCCGTGGATTTCCCGGTTATCGGCGACGGCGACACCGGCTACGGCAACGCCGTCAACGTCGGGCGCACGGTCCGCGGCTACGCCCAGGCCGGGTTCGCCTGCGTCATGATCGAGGATCAGGTGGCGCCGAAAAAATGCGGCCATACCCGGGGCAAGCAGGTCGTCGGCCGCGACGAGGCGTTCGGGCGCATTCAGGCCGCCGTCGACGCGCGGAACAATGGGGCCGACATCCTGATCATGGCGCGCACTGACGCCAATGCTACCGACGGCATGGACGAAGCCATCGTGCGCGCGCAGACTTTTGCCGAGATCGGCGCCGACATTACCTTCCTGGAAGCGCCTCGGAACGAGGACGAAATGCGCCGCTATTGTTCCGACGTGCCGGGGCCGAAAATGGCCAATATGGTCGAAGGCGGCGATACGCCGTTCCTGGCGCCGGGCGAACTGGAAGCCATCGGCTACAAGGTCGTGATCTATCCCATTACGCTGATGCTGGCGGGAATGCAGGCGATGGAAAGCGCGCTCAAGACCATGCAGGGAGGGAGCCACCCCGATACCCTGGCTGAATTTTCGCACCTGCGCGACGTCGTCGGCTTTCCCGCCTATTACGACGCGGAAAAGAAATATGCCGCCGATTGAAGGCGGGGGGCAGGACTCCTATGATATTGCAACAATCGGGAGGATAAGATCATGACCGGTATTACCCGACGGATTGCCGAATTCGCCGCCACAATTTCCGGCCAATCCGTGCCGGCCGACGCCATCGACCGTACCCAGATGCTGGTGATGGATAACGTCGGCATTGCGTTGCGCGCGCGCCGCGACGCCGAATCGACGCCGGCCCTGGTCAAAGGGGCGATGGCGCTGGGCCTCGATGGCGGCAACAGCGTCGCCATCGGAGACCGCCGGGGGTTCACTCCCGCCGGGGCCGCGCTGATCAACGGCACGCTGGCCCATTCGCTGGATTTCGACGACACCCATGCGCCGAGCTCGCTGCATCCCAGCGCGCCGATCGTGCCGGCGGCGCTGGCGGCGGCTGAAATGGCCGGGGCCGACGGCGAGGAACTGATTCCGGCCATTATCGCCGGTTATGAAATCCAGATCCGCCTCAGTCTGGCCCTGGGGCCTTCCGATCATTACGACCGGGGCTTCCATCCGACGGCGACCTGCGGCGTGTTCGGCGCGGCGGCGGCGGCGGGAAGGCTGTTCTGCCTCGACCCGGACCGCATGGCGCTGGCCTTCGGGATCGCGCTCAGCCAGTCCGCCGGCTCCATGCAGTTTCTCGCCGACGGCGCCTGGACCAAGCGGTTTCACGTCGGCCACGCCGCCATGTGCGGCCTGATGGCGGCCTCGTTCGCCAGGGAAGGGTTCCAGGGTGCGGGCGACGCCTTCGAGGGCAAGGCCGGGTTTCTTCACGCCTACGCGCCCAATTCGGACCCGATGAGGGCCGTCGAAGGGCTGGGTGAGGACTGGGAAACCTTAAACATCGCGGTCAAACCCTATCCGTCGTGCCGCTACAGCCACGCGGCGCTGGACGCGCTGATCGATCTGCGCGCCGCCAACGATATCCAGCCGGACGAGATAGACTCCGTCCAGGTCGGCCTGCCGGAAACCGGCTGGAAGATCATCGGCGACCCCGAAGACGCCAAGCATAACCCCAAAGGCGTCGTCGACGGCCAGTTCTCGATGGCGTTCTGCGCCGCCGTGGCGCTGCGCGAAGGCGGCCTGGCGTGGGACGATTACGCCAAACATATCAACGACGACAAGACCCTCCAATTGTGCCGGCGCGTGCACGCCCGGCCCGATGAACAGGCGCAAGCCGAATTCCCCGGCAACCTCAGCGCCATCGTCCGGGTGACGACGAAGCGCGGCGTTTTCGAGTCCTTCGTCGCGATCCCCAAAGGCGAGCCCGATAATTTCCTGTCGGCGGCCGAGCTTCGCGCCAAGTTCGACGGCCTGGTCGGCCCCTATCTGCCGCCGGCCCGGGTCGATGAACTGGCGACGCGCCTCGGCGCGATATTCAAGGAAGACGACATCAACGAAGTCCTGGCGCTGACCCGGCCGGTCCCGGCCGAGGTCCAGGCGGCGGGCGAATAAGGAGAAAAAAATGGTTGCTGAAGCCAAGGAAGTCGGAAAAAACCGCTACCGCGAGTCCTATGGGCGCTATCTCGAGGATTTCAACGTCGGCGATGTCTATGAACACCGCCCCGGGAGGACCATCAGTGAATCGGACAATACCTGGTTCACGCTGATCACCATGAACCAGCATCCGGTCCATTTCGACGCCGCCTACGCGGCCAAAAGCGAATGGAAAAAGCCGCTGGTCAACTCGGCCCTGACGCTGTCCATCGTCGCCGGAATGAGCGTGTCCGACGTCAGCCAGAAGGCCATCGCCAATCTGGGCTGGGACAAAATCCGGCTGACCGGGCCGGTCTTCGTCGGCGACACCATCTATGCCGAATCCGAAGTTCTCAGCGTGCGTGAAAGCAAGTCCCGCCCGACCCAGGGCATCGTCACCGTCAAGACCACCGGCAAGACCTCCGAAGGCCTGGTGTTCATGACCTATGAGCGCACGGTGCTGATCCCCAAGCGCGGGCACGCCGTCGACGACGAGGCGGATTACTGATCCTCATGCCGCACCCGGAAAACATAACCTCCGACGAAGACGAAGCCCTGATCCTGGACTCCATCGACCGGTTTCTGGAGCGCGACGTCAAACCCTACGCCCACGCCCTCGAGTCCGCCGACGAATACCCCCGCGAGATCGCCGATAAGTTGGCGGAACTCGGTCTCTACGGCGCCACCATCTCGCCCGAATACGGCGGCTTGGGGCTCAGCGCGTCGACCTATGCCAAAATCGTCGAGCGGGTATCGGCGGTGTGGATGTCGGTATCGGGAATTTTCAACGCCCACCTGATCATGGCCGCCGCCGTCGAGCGCGCCGGCACCGAGGAGCAGAAGGCCAAGTGGCTGCCGCGCTTCGCCAGCGGGGAATTGCGCGGCGGCGTCGCGCTCACCGAACCCGACTGCGGCACCGACCTGCAGGGCATCCGCACCAAGGCGGTGCTGGACGGCGACGAATACGTCATCGACGGCAACAAGATGTGGATTACCAATTCGCTCGAAGGCAACGTGCTGGCGGTGCTGGTCAAGACCGACCCCAAGGCGGAGCCCGCGCACCGGGGCATGAGCCTGATCCTGGCCGAGAAAAGCGCCGGCTACGAGGTCAGTAAGCTGGATAAGCTGGGCTATAAAGGCATCGACACCGGCGCCTTGCGCTTCGACGGCGTGCGGGTGCCGGCGGAAAACCTCATCAGCGGCGAAGAAGGCCGGGGCCTGCAGCAGATTTTGGGCGGACTGGAACTGGGCCGCATCAATGTCGCCGCGCGCGGCGTCGGGCTGGCCCGGGTGTGCCTGGAAGAATCCCTGGCCTATGCGCAGACGCGCAAGACCTTCGGCAAGCCGATCTGCCAGCACCAGACGATCCAGATCAAATTGGCCGACATGGCGACCCGGGTCGAGGCCGCGCGCCTATTGGTCGACCAGGCCGCGCGCGCCTATGACACCGGGGAGCGCTGCGATATGGAGGCCGGCATGGCCAAGCTGTTCGCCACCGAGGCGGCGGTGGAAAATTCCATGGAGGCGATGCGCATCCACGGCGCTTACGGCTATTCCAAGGAATTCAACATCGAGCGCTATTACCGCGACGCGCCGCTGCTGGCCATCGGCGAAGGCACCAACGAACT
>JAESSX010000118.1 GCA_016763915.1 Rhodospirillales bacterium | reverse complement strand
GTCCTGATTTCCGCCGCGATCCTCAGCCTGACCTTTTCGACGACCTGGAAGCCGGGCGAAGGCAAGGGCGTGTTGTTCGCGCTCTGCACCGGCGTCACCATCGCCTTCTATTCGGTGATTGACGGCCTTGGCGGGCGCTCTGCCAACGACATCGCGGGTTACATCGCGTACCTGTTCCTGATTGACGGGTTGCCGTTCGGGTTGGTGGTGTTCTTTTTGCGCCGCCGCGCCTTCATGCCCGTGCTCAGGGCCAACTGGAAGGTCGGCCTGCTGAGCGGCCTGTTGTCTTATCCGGCCTATGCCCTGGTGATCTGGGCGATGACCAGGAGCCCGTTGACCTATGTCTCGGCGCTCAGGGAAACCAGCGTCCTGCTGGCGGTGCTGATCGGCACCCGGCTGATGGGGGAACCCTTCGGGACGCGGCGCCTGATCGCGGCGGCGTTGGTGGTTCTGGGCGTGGCCGCGCTGCAGTTCAGCAAAGCCCCGGTTCTATAGGCCGGCACCGGGCCGGGAGAACGTGTCGCCGGCCTGTTCGCCATTGCCGGGCGCATCGGCAACGAATTGTTTCATCAACGGCAGGATGACCTCCTCGGCGCGGATCACGTCGTCCGGGAAATCGATCTCGGTCCAGGGAATGCCGGTGATGTCTTCATAGCCGAAGGTGCCCGCCGGCTCCGACACCAGCACATCGCGCATCGCCTCTTCGTAGGTGATATGCAGATCGTCGTTGTCGATATGGGCCTTCACCGCGTCGGCGACCTTGACCGCGATCTCCGGCGCCATGCGCAGGAATCCGGGCCATTCACCGATAACCTCGTAATCGTCGGCCATCTGCTTGCCGAAATCGAAAATTTCCCCGCCGCGCAGGTAGACCTTCACCGGCTCGTCGCCGAATTCGAATTCCCGGTCCATGGTGAAACAGGTCCGGTGTTTCGAGCCGATCAGGCGGCGCATCAGTTCGGGGTGATAGAGAACGTCGGCATCCATGAACAGGATATCATCGCCGCTACGCATGGCGGCATCGGCGAACCCGAGCGACAAAAGGCCGCTTTCCCGGTAGCGGGGATTGAACAGCGGCTGCACGAAGCCTTCCGGCGCGCCCCCGGCCTCGATGACGGAGGCGGCTTCGGCCATCAGGTCGTCCTTGCGGTGACCGACGACGACGACCATCTCGTCGATGCCGTGGCTGCACAGGATTTCCATATGCCGCGCCAGCAGCGTCTTGCCGTCGAACCGCAGCAGGGCCTTGGGCAGGTGGTCGTTATCGCCGCCGTGAAGACGCCGTCCGACCCCGGCGGCCAGCATGATGACTTTCATTGGATAACCAACCCCTTTAACAAGCCCCAAACGGGCAAATCCTGAAACAGCTTCATAAAGCCCGCACGCCGATAGGGCAAGATACCCTTAAGCGATATACCCGTGGCCGCGGAACCACTGAACCGCGTCGGTGAGAGCGACTTGCGCCGGGCGCGGGGAATGGCCCAGTTCGCGGCCCGCCTTGGCATGGGAAAAAAACATTTTCTTTTTCGCCATGCGCAGCCCGTCGACGGTGGCGAAAGGCTCGGAGCCGCCGCTTAAACGGGCCCAGGCTTCGGCCAGGTGGGCGAACGGCAGGATTGCGCCTGTGGGGATTTTCACCCGCGGCGGTTTGCCCCCGGAAATGCCGGCGATGGCCACCAGAATCTCGCGCAGCGACATGTTCCAACCGCCCAGGATATAACGCTGCCCGACCTCGCCCTTCTCGAACGCCAAAAGGTGGCCTTCGGCGACATCGTCCACATGAACCACGTTCAGGCCGGTGTCCACGTAGGCCGGCATGCGCCCCGACGCGGCCTCGACGATCATGCGCCCGGTCGGCGTCGGTTTGATATCGCGCGGCCCGATGGGAGTCGAGGGATTGACGATGACCACCGGCAGGCCTTCCGTCTCGATCAGCGAGCGGACCTCGGCCTCGGCCAGGAACTTGGATTGTTTGTAGGGTCCGATCATGTCCTCGAAGGTCACCGGCGTTTCCTCGTCGGCGGCCCCGTCACCGGCAAGGTTGCCCAGCACGGCGACGGACGACGTATAGACGATCCGCTCCACCCCGCAATCCCCGGCGGTCAGGATGAGGGTCCGGGTGCCGTCCACGTTGGCCTGGAACATAGGCCGCGGGTCGGGCGCCCACAGGCGGTAATCGGCGGCGACATGAAACAGGCCGGAACATCCGTTCAGCGCGGGTTTGAGGGTATCGGCGTCGAGCAAATCCCCTTCGGCTATGTCGACATCCAGGCCTTCCAGGTTGCTGCGGTCGCTGGCGGGCCGGACCAGGGCGCGCACCGCGTGGCCGCGCTGGATCAGCTTGCGCAGAACCGCCGAGCCGACGAAACCGGTGGCCCCGGTCACCAGAATCACGACCGCCCCTTCGACCGCCCGGAGGCGTTGCCGGAAATATCAACCGCAATCGGCTTTTTCATATGGATAAAATCCATGAAAAAAGGTAAACACCCCTTCACCTTTAGCCGGATAGTCCTTACTTTCAACTAGGAACTTGGCATTCCCGCATTCGCCCTCCGGCCGCTTGGCCGGGGACCATACCGACAGGCTCCATCATGGCACAAGCAAAGAAACGGAAAATCGACGTCTGGCTGGCCAGCCCCCGCGGCTTCTGCGCCGGCGTCGAGCGCGCCATCGAAATCGTCGAACGCGCCCTCGAACTGCACGGGCCGCCGGTCTACGTGCGCCACGAAATCGTCCACAACAAACGGGTGGTGGAAACCCTGCGCGCCAAGGGCGCCGTTTTCGTCGAGGAAGTGGATGACATTCCCGATGGCGCGGTCACCATCTTCAGCGCCCATGGGGTCGCCGAGAAGATCGAGAACGAGGCCAAGAGCCGCAACCTGCCGGTGATCGACGCCACCTGCCCGCTGGTCTCCAAGGTCCATAAGGAAGGCCAGAACCACGCCAGGAAAAACCGCCAGGTCATTTTGATCGGCCACGAAGGCCACCCCGAAGTCGAAGGCACGCAAGGGCGCATCCCGGGCGGCGTTTTGCTGGTGACCAAGCCTGAGAACGTGGCCCGGCTCAAGGTACTGGACCCGGACAAGCTGGCCTATGTCACCCAGACGACGTTGAGCGTCGATGAAACCCGCGACGTCATCGAAGCCCTCAAACAACGCTTCCCCAACATCATCGGCCCCGACGTCAAGGACATCTGCTATGCCACCCAGAACCGCCAACAGGCGGTGCGCGAGCTTGCCGAACACGTGGACCTGCTGCTCGTCGTCGGCGCGCCCAACAGCTCCAATTCCAACCGGCTGCGCGAAATCGGATCGGAGCTGGGCATCCCCAGTTACCTGATTGACGATGCCGGCAACCTCGACCCGGCCTGGCTTGACGGCGTCAATATCGTCGGCGTTTCCGCCGGCGCGTCGGCGCCCGAGGAGTTGATCCAGGAAGTGATCGAGCGCCTGAGCGATTTCGGCGAGGTCAAGCTGAAAAAAATGGATGGCGTCGAGGAAAACATCACCTTCAAGCTGCCGCGCGAACTGAATGACGCCGTGCGCCCGCAAGAACCCGCCTAAGGAAAGCCAGAAGCCCGTGTCTATTCCCCTGATCCAGAAAATCCGCGTCGGTGCCTACATTTTCGGACAACGGCTGAAGGGGGCCGCCAAATACCCCCTGGTGTTGATGCTGGAACCCCTGTTCCGGTGCAACCTCGCGTGTTCCGGCTGCGGCAAGATCGATTACGAGGACGACATCCTCAACAAACGCCTCAGCGTGCGGGAATGCCTCGACGCGGTGGATGAATGCGGCGCCCCCATCGTCTCCATCCCTGGCGGTGAGCCGTTGATCCACAAGGGCATCGTCGAAATCGTCGAAGGCATCGTGGCGCGCAAGAAATTCGTTTATCTGTGCTCCAACGCCTTGTCGCTGGAAAAGAATCTCGACCGTTTCACCCCGTCGCCGTATCTGACGTTTTCCATCCATCTCGACGGCATGGAAGACCACCACGACCACGCGGTTTCCCAAAAAGGCGTTTTCAAGCGCGCCGTGTCCGCGATCCGGGCGGCCAAGGCGCAGGGCTTCCGGGTCAACATCAATTGCACCCTGTTCGACCAGATGACCGCGGACGAAGCAGCCGAATTCTTCAACTTCGCCACCGACGACCTCAAGGTCGAGGGCATTACCATTTCGCCCGGATACGCCTACGAGCGCGCGCCCAACCAGCAGCATTTCCTCAACCGGGCCAAGACCAAGCAGTTGTTCCGCGACATCTTCAAGCGCCAGGGCAGCAACAAGTGGGAATTTTCCCAGTCTGTCCTGTTCATGGATTTCCTCGCCGGGAACCAGCAATATCAATGCATGCCGTGGGGTAACCCGACGCGCAATATCTTCGGCTGGCAGCGCCCGTGTTACCTGTTGAGCGAAGGATACGCCGACAGTTTCAAGGCCCTGATGGAGGACACCAGGTGGGACGATTACGGCACCGGACGCTATGAGAAGTGCGCCAATTGCATGGTCCATTGCGGCTACGAGCCGACCGCCGTCAACGACGTGGTCAGCCATCCGCTGAAAGCGCTCAGGGTTTTTCTCAAGGGGATTGAGACGGAAAAACCGATGGTGCCGGAAATTCCGCTCGACAATCAGCGCCCGGCGGAATTCGTCTTCGAGGGACTGGTCAAGACGCTCAGCCAGAAAAAGGCCGTGGACGAATCCTCAGCCAAGACCGAACAGGGGACCGAGTCGGCCAGTAACGCCGCGTAAGGCGTCAAGCGCCCGGTCGCTGTCGCGTTTAAGCCGGGCCAGGCTCGGCAAATCCCAGGGATGGACCGCGAGGCCGGCCAGGATGGCTCCGTAATGTGGCGTTCCCTGCTCCGAAATCCTGCCCGGCAGCCAGCCTGGAATGGCGCGCTCCACCGGGTCGGCGATGGCCCGGATAATCAGAAAATCGACGCCCGCGTCTTCGGCCACGGCGGCGGCGGCATGGCTTTCCATATCGACGGCGACGGCGTTGCTGGCCAGGCCCAGGTCCGTCTTGGCCGCCGGCGTGGCGACTGCCGAGACAGCCCCGGCCATGCCGGCGATGGTGACGCCGTCGCCGCCACCGAGG
>JAESSX010000117.1 GCA_016763915.1 Rhodospirillales bacterium | reverse complement strand
TTCCCAGGTCAGAACGGTCCGTCAAATTTCAGGCCTGTCGCATTCAAGGTTTCATCGCCTGTAGACCGAATATCGCCCGGGTTCCATCTCATTAATATTCTATTGATAAGCGCATATGCGATTTGTTATCATTTGCATATGGCCTTCGAGCGCACGCGTTGGACTTTGAGTTCTTTCGTCGCCTTTGCCATCTTCGTCGGGGCAGTGGGTTACGGTTGGCCCCTGATGGCGAGTTCGCGTTCGGCTCCGGCCTCTATGCAGGCTCCGGCCTCGATGCAGATGGAACCCGCGATGTCCCAACCCGCCAAACCGATGGCCTTGATGTGCCCTTGCGGCATGTCCGGACCCATGGGTTCGTGCGTGTGTGGGCAATGCATGACGCCCGTCCAGGCGATGGTGAATGCCCTTCTTCTGACACCACAGACTGTCGGGCTATTGCCGCCACTCGCCATTCAGACGCGGCCGGAAACCTCTCCGTCCCTGGACCCTGCACCGCCGAGACCCTTCTCCATACCGTAACCGGGCCGCGACCCGCGGCCGCATTCCGTTTGACCGCCGCAGAACCGCATTGAACGACGCAGTGACCGTGGCTCCGCCGATGTATTTCTGGCGGTTACCGAACGCAACCCCCGGCGGTATTTCGCCGCCGGAAACAAGAGGGAGACACCAATGAAGTACATGATGAATGTGACCGTGGCCGTGTTGTCGGTTTTGGCCCTCGGCACGGTTTCAAACGCTGTTGCCGACACGGCCGGCTCCGGTGCCTGCGACCTGAAAATCAAACTGACGGAGAAAGCGGAAATGATGGAGGGCGGCGCCCGTTTCAAGGGCGCCAAAGCCATGAAAAAGGACAAAATGGCCGGCATGAAAATGGACAAAATGCCCGGCATGAAGATGGACAAAATCCCCGGCATGAAGATGGACAAGATGCCCGGCATGAAGGGGGCCCACGAAATCCACGAGGGACAGTATGGCGGAACGTTCTTCATGGCCCCCAACAAGACCCACCATGTCGAGGGGATCTATTCGAAGGATTGCGGGTTCCGGCTGGTCCTCTTCAACGCCATGACACAGCCGATCAACGTCCGTCGGTTCGGGGCATTCGTCAAGTATATCCCCGAAGATGAGGATATGCCCGAAGCCTACCGGATTCTCTCTCCAGCCCATGAAGGCAGCGTCCTTCAGGTGCCGAGCAACCCGCAAATAAAGGGCCGGTTCGACGTCGAGCTTTACGTGAGCTTCCCGGGCATCGACGAGCTGTCGATGTTTAATATCCGGGTCAAGCATTAAGCCCCCGGACCGGCAGGACACGGCAACCACGGATTTGGAATGAAGGGAAAGAGATCGACAATGGCACATATAAGATCGGTGGCCGGCATGATCGTCATCGCCGGCGCCTTGATCGCGGGTCCCGCGCTCGCGGCCAAGAAATACAAGGGCGGCCCGGTCGAGAACGGCGGCGCCATTCGGGGAAGCGTGGTCTTCGAAGGCCCGGTGCCGATGCTGAAGGTCGTCATTCCGGCAAAGGACCGCGCCGCGTGCGGCAACGACCGCGAGGGACCGGCGCTGGTCGTCGGTCCGGAAAAGGGCGTCCGCGACGTGTTCGCCTACATAAAGAAGGTCAAGAAAGGCAAGCCCTGGGCCAAGCCGGCAAGGGCGGCCGTCCTGCGCAACGTCAAATGCCGGTTTGATCCGCATGTCCAGGTTATTCGCAAGGGAAAGTTGATGGTCATCAACGATGACCCGGTTCTCCACAACACGCACGGTTTCTACGGCAGGCGCACGGCGTTCAACATGGCGCTGCCGAAACAAGGAGAGAAAATCAAAGCGTCCCTCAGGCGGACGGGATTCGTGCGCATGGAATGTGACGTGCACGCCTGGATGCGGGCTTACATCTACGTCGCCAAAAACCCCTATTGGGCCATCACCGACGACGGCGGGGCTTTTTCCCTGACCGACGTGCCGCCGGGCAAATACACCCTCGTCGTGGCGCAGGGACACCTCAAAACGGTCGGGATGCCGGTGACCGTTAAGCCCGACGGAGACCTCACCCTCACGATCAAACTGAAGGAATAGCGGGGCCGGCGATCAATTGTCACAACGGCGACGGGAAGGGAAAGACCGGATGGCAGACGCAAGCGAAGCAAAAACCGCTGACGACCTTATCGATCGTAAACTCATTAGCCTGTGGCTCTACTGGGGATTGTTTTGGCTCATGTTCGCGCCGACGGTCGGGATGTTGATCTCGACAATGTTCAATTTCCCGGATTATTTGGGGGATTCCCGCTACCTCACCTTCGGCAGGCTTCGGCCGATCCACGTCAATGGCGTGATATTCGGCGCCTTCTCGGGCCTCTTCATCGGCCTCTGCTATTACATCCTGCCGCGGCTTACCGGGGTACGGGTCTACAAGCAGCAATGGGGATACGTTCTGGCCTGGATGTGGAACATCGCCCTCGTCATCGGCATGATCTCGCTGATCCTCGGCTACAACCAGGGACTGGAGGCGGGAGAACTGCCGCTCATCCCCGACATCATAATCTTCGTGACGGTGGTGGGTTTGACGGTGCAGTTCCTCATGACCGTGGCACGACGGACCAGGCCGGCGATGTACGTCAGCCTGTGGTATCTGGTCGCGGCCTTCGTCTGGACGATCGCCAACCTGGTTCTCGGGTTCGTCATTCCCTACACCATCCCCGGCATCAACAATGCCGCTTTTCACGGCCTGTTTCTGCACTATATCGTCGGGTTGTGGATCACCCCGGCGGGCTATGTCCTGATCTATTATTTCCTGCCGGCAAGCATCAGGAACCCCATATACAGCCATAAGCTTTCGATGATCGGGTTCTGGTCGCTGGCGCTGTTCTACCCCTTTGTCGGCATCCACCATTACCTCTACAGCCCGATCGCGGATTGGGCCGAAACCCTGGCCATCGTCACCTCCATGTTGCTGATCGTGCCGGTTTGGACCGTGTTGCAGAATTTCTTCGGCACCATGATCGGCCGCTGGCACACGTTCGGCCGCAACCTGCCGGCCAAGTTTCTGATCATGGGGTCGCTGATGTATCTCATCGGCTGCTTCCAGGGATCGGTCCAGGCGCTGCGCTCCATCCAGGAACCGACCCACTTCACCGATTTCGTTATCAGCCATTCGCACCTGACGGTGTTCGGCACCTTCGTCGTCTGGGCGATAGGCGGGACACTCTACGTGTGGCCCAGGCTGTTCGACCGGCCGCTGTGGTCCTTCAGGCTGGGCAATTGGTCGTTCTGGCTGATTACGTTCGGCATTTCGCTGATGGGACTGGTTCTTACCTCGCAAGGCTTACAGCAGGGGTTCATGTGGATGGCGGCGACCGAGTGGCTCGACACCATGGTTTCGATCCGGCCCTATTGGATCGTCCGAACGATGGCCGGGGCGTCCATGGACATCGGCATGACGCTGCTGGTCTATAACCTGATGCGAACGGCCCTCGGGTCGCGGCAGGCGGAACCCCAGCCGGGCGATCGGGCGCTGGCCCCGGGAGGTGTTCCATGAACGTCCGGGTCGTCGCCCTCGTCGCTGGCGTGTTCTTCATTTTTCTGGCGACATTCATTCAGGGAATCCTTCCGGCGATTGTTCCGGAATCCCTGCAGACCCGTGTTTCCAAGGTCGTGCGCACCGATCTGGGCGAACTGAAATGGATGATCGCCGACGCCACCGACTATACCCCGCAACAGGCGCGCGGCCGGAACGCCTATATTCGCGAGGGCTGCTGGTATTGTCATTCGCAGTTCGTCCGCCCGGTCACCGGCGAATCACGGCGCTGGGGGCCAGTCTCTCAGTCGGGGGAATATGCCTTCGATCAGCCGCATCTGTTCTCGACCCGCCGCATCGGCCCGGATCTGGCGCGGGTCGGGCTGAAGTACAGCGATGGGTGGCACCTGGCGCATTTCTGGAATCCTCGCATGATCACCCCCGATTCGATCATGCCGCGGTTTTCATGGCTCTTCGACCAGGCCCCCGAAAGAGTGAAGATCGTCACCGACGCCGCCGGGCGCCGCACCCTCGAGAAGACCGCGGCCAGTGAAGCCCTGTTCAATTTCACAAGCCCGGAACGTGTCCGCCTGACGCCGAACGCCGAGGGACTGTTATTCGTCAGGAAAAAGGGGGAATATCCGGTCATTTTCACGCCGAACAAGGAATTCGCCGGCGATTCCGTGCAGCTGATTTCCAGCACCGGGGAGCTGGACGCCCTGATCGCCTATGTTCAAAAGCTCGGCACCAACCGCGGCAAGTGGCGGGACCTTTTCGAACCGCAGCAATTGGACGCGACGGATATTTCCATTCCCCGGTCCGAGGAATGGATCGAATACGGCAAGAACGTCTACCGACGGCGATGCCTGGGTTGTCACGGCGCCAACGGAGACGGCAACGGACCGGCCGCCACGTTCCTCGATGTCAGGCCGAGAAATTTCAAAATCGCCGTATTCAAGTTCAGAACCACGCCGACGGGTTCGCTGCCGACGGACGGCGATCTTATCCGCACCATCACCCGGGGCGTACGGGGAACGGCGATGCCGACGTTCCATATGGTGCCGATGAAGGACCGGTTGGCGGTCGTCCAATACATCAAGTATCAACTCGCCGTCGACCGCACCGACCCCGACGAGCCTTTTCTCTATTTCGTGGAGGAACCGCCGCTGCGGCCCTTCTATATCGGCGCCCCGCCGGAGCCTTCGCCGGAATTGGTCGAAGAAGGGCGGGCCATCTGGGGACAAGCAAAATGCTGGGAGTGTCACGGTGACAAGGGCAAGGGGGATGGCGCCAAGGCGCGCACCCTGAAGGACGATTTCGGTTTTTCGATTCCGCCGGCGAACCTGACCACGGGCTTATTCAAATCCGGATCGACGGTGAAAGATATCTTTCGCACCATCACCACGGGCCTCAATGGAACGCCCATGCCGACCTACGTCAAGTCGTTCACCGAAGATCAGCGTTGGGCGCTGTCCTATTACATTCTGTCGCTCTCGGCCTATACCGATCCTCTGTCCGGAAAGCCGTTGTCAATTTCCCGCGAGGACCGCCGGGCGCTCAACGACCCGGAGCTCCGGGCCCCTTCCGTCAGGCTCGCCTACGGCGGCAGGAACCAGCCGCGCAAAACCACCGGGGCCTCCAAATTTGCCGGCGACGCCTGGGCCAGCAGGCATGGCATCGAAAACGCCGAAGACATAACCTCGAAACAAGTTAGGAAATAGAAAATGGTTGAGCTTACTTTCTATCAATTCCTGATCGCCCTGTGCATGGGACTGGGGGCGGTGAGCATCTTCATCTGGGCGGCAATGTCGGGCCAGTTCAACGATATTGAATCCGTCAAGCATCAGGTCCTGGAGGTGGAAAACGATGACTGACAAAGCGCCGCCCGATAACGACGACGTTGACGGGGCCCCGGGAAACAACTCGGGCATCGCCCACGAGGACAAGTTGGAAAGCTATGGCGACGGCACCGTCTCGGGCCGCCACGGAGGCGTCGACAGATGGCTCCTGGTCGTCTATGCCGTGCTGTTCGCCTGGGCCATGTATTACGCCTTTACCTATTGGGGCGGGCTCGGGCCGGGCCTGGATTACTGAAAATTTCGGGAGGGTCAGACGATGGTGGCTGCGAAAATTCTGTTGGTGTTTTCCGTGATCAACCTTGTTTTTCTTTTGTCCGAAGTCGGCTTCAACGTCATCGGGGTGGCCCTATATTAGTACGGAGGTGACATGCTCCTTA
>JAESSX010000116.1 GCA_016763915.1 Rhodospirillales bacterium | reverse complement strand
CCTCTCCCTTGGCCTCTCCCTTGGCCTCTCCCTTGGCCTCTCCCTTGGCCTCTCCCTTGGCCTCTCCCTTGGCCTCTCCCTTGGCCTTCTCCTGAGCGGCCTTGCCGGGGTCGGCTTCGCTCTGGGCGACCGCGCCGGCGACCTGGATGGAGTCCTGGCCCAGGCCGTCGAAACCATCCCAGATATCGCCGATTTTTACCGTCAACATCATTGTCGCGGCGAAGATGGTCAGCGGCAGAACTCGAATTTTCGACAATGATTTCAACATTTTAATATCCTAACTCTCAATCTTTTTTCGGCGCCGTCCGGCTTACCCCGCCGACCGGATGGCTTTCAGCAGATCCCGTTCCGCTTCCGACCTCTCATCGTCTTCGTCCGCCGGCGCAGACGTGTCTCTGGTCGCCCTTAAGGAGCCTTCCTCGTCCGCCGCCGCCGGTTCGGGCTGGGGCTCGGGCCGGGATTGGGGCTTTTTCCCCGGTGCCCCACCCACCCGATCGCGGGTGGCGCGGACCAGGTCTTCCAGATTGTCCGCCGCCCGGTCACCCCGTTCGATCAGGAACGCGAGATCGTCTTTCAAGGCCTGCGCCTGGTCCAGGTTTTGTTGAAGAACGTCGGTGGTCTGCTGCAGTGTTTTGATGCCTTCTTCGGCGCGAAGCGTGGACTCGCCAAACGTCGCCGCCAGTTTTTCAAGGGCTTCCCGGTCGCCGCGCAACTTGCCGAGCCGTTTGTTAAGAATGAGGGCAAAGGCGATGGTGGTGACCAGAAGAGCCGCGACGAACAAATCCAGTAACAACGAATAGGGCACGGCTGCTCCTTAACCTTTGACTGATGTTGGACGAAACAATTTAACCAAAACCTTTATCCCGGCCGAAGGGCCTTTACAGCGCCCGGCGCCTATCGCCGGGTCTTTTCAATTCTCGACTCGATCCTGATGGCGATCTTATTGCCCTTGCGCCCCATGCGCCCGGTATACAGGGGGACATTGCCGCAAGTAAGCGAGACCAGGGAATCCGGGGTCGCGCTGAACATGATCCGGGACCCGATCTTGAGGTCGAAAACATCGCTCAAGCGCATGACCTGCTGGTCGACGACGGCTTCCAAATCGACTTCCGTCAACCACAATTCTTCGGCCAAATGGGTTTCCCAGATGGAATCCCGGCCGAATTTTTCGCCCATGAACATCTGCAGCAGCAACTCGCGAACCGGTTCCAGCGTCGCATACGGCAACAACAGCTCCAGCCGTCCGCCACGGTCTTCCATATCGATCCTGAGCCGCGTGACGATGGCGGCGTTGGAAGGCCGGGAAATGGTGGCGAACCTGGGGTTGGTTTCCAGCCGGTCGAAACGGAAGGTCACCGGGCTCAACGGCTCGAAGGCGGCGCTCAGATCGTTGAGCATCACGTGAACCATGCGTTCCACCAACGAGCGTTCGATGGTCGTATAGGGACGGCCTTCGATCCGCATCGCCGCCGTCCCGCGCCGCCCGCCCAGAAGAACGTCGACGATGGAATAAATCAGCGAGGAGTCGACCGTGACCAGCCCGTAGTTATCCCACTCCTCGGCCTTGAAAACGCTCAGCATGGCCGGCAGCGGAATGGAATTCAGATAATCCCCGAACCGGATGGAAGCAATATTATCGAGCGAGACTTCGACGTTGTCGGAGGTGAAGTTCCTCAGCGAGGTGGACATCAGTCGGACAAGGCGGTCGAACACGACCTCCAGCATCGGCAGGCGTTCATAGGAAATCAGGGCGCTCGACAAGATCGCCTGGATGCCGGACTTTTCACCGACATCTTCGTGTTCCTCGTCAAAACCGAGCAGGCTGTCGATTTCTTCCTGGTTGAGGACCCGGGTCGATTCACGGCTCCCCTCATCGGCAATTCCGGCATCACCGCCTGCATCACCGCCTGCATCGCCGTCATCGTCATCGCCGACCATGGATTCCCATTCGGAGGCGAGATCGTCCTGCTCGTCGCCGCCCTCGGCATCATCATCCCCCGCCACGGAGGCTTCCCATTCCGCGGCCAGGGCGTCCTGATCTTCGTCTTCGTCCGCAGGGCTGGTCATATCAATTTGGTTCCTTGCCTAAATTCAGGTCTATTGGACAAGCATTTCCTTAAACAGGACATCGTTAACCTTGGCCGGCGCGGCCGCGAGATTGACCCGCGTCAACAATTCCTCTCGCAACCTGTACATACCCGCAGACCCTTTCAAATCCTCAATTCTGAGTTCCCTGAGGTAGACCTGGAAATTATCCATAATACGCGGCATGACCGCTTCGATCCTTTTAATGTCCCCGGCGTCGGCAAGTTCCAGGTTGACCTTAACTTTCAGGAAGGTCGATTTGCGGCCCCCGGTGTTGAGGTTGACGATGATTTCTTCCAACGGGAAGAAAACCGCATTTATCGAAGCCTCCTTCTTTTCCTCCTCCGGATTCTTTTCAACTTCACCGCCGGTAATCCAGGCAATGACCGGATCAAGGAGACCGGTGAAATAGGCTCCGGCAAACCCGCCGACCACCAGCAACAAGAATACGGCGACAATGATGAGAACCTTCTTGGTGCCGCCGGACTTCTCGGAATCTTCGCCGCCTTCACCATCGAGGTCTTCACCCTCCTCGCCTTCCATTTCATCGTCTAGTTCGTCTTCGTCTGCCATTACCAAAAAACCACAAAATACCAGAACCCGAAATCCGAGCACCGCCACTGGGAAAATATAATGCTTGGTTGGTTAACAACTTCTTGAGAAAGGACGCTCTTTTACCGCCGAGGCGTCGCTTTCCGAATATTCGGTTCCGAAACCTAACCACAGTGCCAAGCCGTTAGCGGACCTCGATGGCGGCGCCGAATCGGAGAATACCAAATACCCGGCACCCGGGGCAACAACCCTGGCAATGCCGGGCCTCGGCCCATCCTGGTCCAGGTCCGGCCGCGAGCAATCCCCGGGCAATACACGGGCAATAAATACCCGGCAAAGCATACCTGCCGGCCCCGGCCGGACAATCCCCCGAACCCCCGATGCAGGCCTTAATATATTGAATTTAAACGATTTTAAGGATTGGCACGGCCCATGCATAGTGATCTGCGGGTACGTGTGGATTTTTAAAAGGGATTTGTGGAACCATGGAAACAACTTCACTCATTGCACTGTCCGGCCAAAGCAGCCTGGCGCGCCAAATGGACATTGTCGCCAACAACATCGCCAACATGAACACGCACGGCTACAAGGGCGAAGAGGTCATGTTCGTTGAACATCTGGTGAAAAGCCGCGGCGGGCCCGGGATTAGACCCACCAAACTGGCCTACGTCCGGGATATCGCAACGATGACCGACATGCGTCCGGGGCAATTGGAAAAAACCGGAAACCCCCTCGATCTGGCCATCAGGGGCGAAGGGTTCTTCGTCGTGCAGACGGAAGACGGCGAACGCTACACCCGCAACGGACGATTCCAGCTCGACGAAGGCGGCCAAATCGTCACCCAGAACGGCGATCCGGTGCTGTCCAGCGGCGGCGAACCGTTCTTCCTCAGCCCCGAAGATACCGAAATTACCATTTCGCGCGACGGAACGGTGGCCACCAACAACGGCGAGTTGGGCAAGATCCGGGTCGTGAACTTCGACAATCCGCAGGAGCTTAAACGGTTCGCCGATGGGATATTCTCCTCGAAAACCGCGCCCACGGACGTGGCAACAGTTCAAATCGACCAGGGCACGCTGGAAGGCTCAAACATCCAGCCGATTCTTGAAATGGCGAAGCTTATCGAAATCAGCCGCAAATACGACAGCACCCGGAAGTTCATTGACCGGGAAGACGAGAGAATGCGCAACATGATCAAGGAATTCGGACAATCGGTGTAACCGCTTGAACCGGGCTTAACACGGACCGGAAAACAGACGAACACACGCCGAAAAAGACCAACAGAAAGGACGGGAACCATGAGATCTCTAGACATTGCGGCGACGGGAATGCTCGCCCAGCAAAGAAATGTGGAGGTTGTTTCGAACAACCTGGCCAACATGAACACCACCGCCTACATGCGCCGGCGCACGGAATTCCATGATTTGATCTATCAGGATCTGAGGCGCGTCGGCACCACGTCGTCGGACGCCGGCACCGTCATTCCGTCGGGCGTGCAGCTGGGGCTGGGCGTCAAGCTGGCCGCGGTTTACCGCATTCACGAACAAGGCAACCTGGAAGCCACCGACAACACCTTCGACATGGCGGTCCAGGGCAAGGGTTTCTTTCAGATTACCCTTCCCACCGGCGACATCGCCTACACCCGCGACGGGACCTTCCAGTTGGACGCCGACGGTCAGATCGTCACCCATGACGGCTATCGGTTGCGGCCCGCCATTTCGATCCCCAGCAACGCCATCGACGTGACCATCAACCAGTCGGGCCAGGTGCTGGCCAAAATCGAAGGCCAGGTCGCGTTCTCGAACGTCGGCCAGATCCAGATCGCCAATTTCCCCAACGAAGCCGGCCTGTCGGCGGAAGGCAACAATCTGCTGACCCAGACGCCGGCCTCGGGGGCTCCGATCACGGCCAACCCGGGCAGCACGGGCTTCGGGTCGATCCTGCAGGGGTTTCTGGAAACCTCGAACGTCAATGCCGTCGAGGAAATTTCCAACCTGATCTCGGCCCAGCGCGCCTATGAAATGAACTCGAAGGTCATTCAGACGTCGGACGAAATGATGGGCACCTTGACGGCTCTGCGTTAGGGAGAACACTGATGAAAAAAATCATATTCACATTGGTGACCGCGGCCCTGCTGATGCCGGTGGCGGCGAACGCGGCATCCTCCACCCGGGCCGCCAAAACCGGCCTCGAAGCGGCCGCCGAAAACGCCAAGGTGCTATTGCGCGATTCCGTTACCGTCAGAAGCAGGATGGTCCGGCTCGGCGATGTCTTTGCCAATGCCGGAAAAAAAGCCGACATCCGGATCGCCTACGCGCCGGAAGCCGGAAAACGGGCGATTTTCGATGCCCGCTGGCTGTATCGGGTGGCCCGCACCTACGGCCTCGACTGGCGGCCCATGGGCAGTCAGGACCAGATCGTGGTGGAACGCAAAAGCCTGATGATTACCCGGGACGAAATCGAAGACACCATTCTCGCCGCCCTGGTCAAATACGGCGCCGGCCCCGACATGACCCTGGAACTGAGCAACCGGATGCTGCGGCTGTACGTTCCGGCCGACGCGCTGGCGACGGTCGGCGTCGAGGACGCCGCGTATGAGCCGCGCACGGGGCGCTTCACGGCCATTATCACGGCGCCGGCCAACGACCCGCGGGCGCAGCGTCACCGGATCACCGGCCGCCTGCACAAAATGACCGAAGTGCCGGTCCTGAACCGCCGCATGCTGGGCAGGGAAGTGATTACCAAACGCGACATCAAATGGATCCGGGTCCGTAGCGACCGTCTGCGGCGCGATGTCATTGTCAACGCCGACGATCTGATCGGCATGGCCGCCAAACGGGGCCTGCGTCCGGGAACACCCCTGCAGGCCAGTTTCGTTCAGCGCCCGATCCTGGTCGCCAAGGGATCGCTGGTGACGATTTACCTGAAAGTGCCGAGAATGACCCTGACGGCAAAAGGAAAGGCGCTTGAAAACGGCAGCGACGGCGACACCGTCCGCATCGCCAACACCCGAAGCAAAACAATCATCCAAGCCGAAGTTATCGGCATGGGCAAAGTCTCGGCCCGGCCCACCGGCTTTACGATGATGAATTAGCGGCCGCGCAGAATTTTCTGTCGATAACCGCGTGAATGGAGATGAAGCGAATGAAACACAAGACCGCCCGAACCGTGGTGCGATGCGCCGCCCTGGGCCTGCTCGCCGCATCGGTCAGCGCCTGCAACCTGGCGACCCGATTGTCGGAAATCGGCGACGGACCGAAGTTGAGCAAGATCAGCAACCCGTTGGCGCGGCCGTCCTACCGCCCCGTCAGCCTGCCGATGCCGGCGCCGGAGATTGCCGAAGACAACCCCAATTCGTTATGGCGTTCCGGGGCCCGGGCCTTTTTCAAGGACCACCGGGCCAAGAACATCGGCGACATCGTGACCGTCAAGCTGAGCCTCAACGACAGCGCCGTGTTCAACAACAAAACCGAACGCGACCGCGACGACAGCGAAGACACCGACGTTACCAACCTGCTTGGCCTGGAGGGGGAATTCTCCAAGGTCCTGCCGCAGGGGATCTTGCCGACCTCGGTGATGAGCTTCGGCAACAAGCATTCCACTTCGGGTGACGGCACCATCGACCGCAGCGAAGTGCTGAGTCTGACCTTCGCCGCCGTGGTGACGCAAATCCTGCCGAACGGTTCGCTGGTAATCGTCGGGCGCCAGGAAATCAAGGTCAACAACGAAATCCGCGAATTGATGGTCACCGGCGTGATCCGGCCCTCGGACATCGATTCCGACAATACCATTTCAGACGACAGCATCGCCGAAATGCGCGTCGCCTACGGCGGCTCGGGCACGCTGAGCCAGCTTCAGCAACCCCGCTGGGGCACGCAAATCTGGGACATCATTTTCCCGTTCTAGGTTCAGCTTATAATTGAACCTGGAAACTTAAAGGCCGGTGCGAAAGCACCGGCCTCTTTTTTTGCCGAACAGGTTCCGGGGCAATGGAACGCCCGCGCGGGTTCAAAAAGGGATTATTCGTCGCGGTGGGTTTTTTCCATCCGCTCGTGACGCTCCTGCGCCTCGATCGAAAGCGTTGCGATGGGACGGGCCACCAGCCGCGACAAGGTGATGGGCTCGTTGGTTTCCATGCAAAAGCCATAGGTGCCGTTTTCGATGCGGTCCAGGGCTTCTTCGATCTTGGTAATGAGCTTGCGGGCGCGGTCGCGGGTGCGCAGTTCCAGGGACCGCTCCGTTTCGACCGAGGCCCGGTCGCTAAGATCCGATTCCACGTTTCCACCTTCCTGCAAATGCAGGATGGTGCTGTTGGATTCATCCAGCAACTCGACCTTCCAATCCAAAAGCTTCTGCCGGAAAAATTCCAGCATCTTCTTATTCATGAAAGGTTCTTTGGCTAGGGGGCGATAATCCGGCGATAACGTCACGTTCATATTATTCTGGCTCCCAACTTAGTTTTGTCGGCGCAATTTTTTATAGTGGCCGGAATATAAAAAAACCGGGCTTTCACCGCAAGACACAATTTTGTCAACACACTGTTAAACTAGCGCCTTGAAAAGGTTGCTTTTAAGGGAATTTAAGGAAAATCCGGCGTTAGCGGTCGCGAGTCAGCTTCGCAATCTCGACTTCGGCCCGGAGTTCGATCTCATCAAGAATCTCGTTGAGACGGGGG
>JAESSX010000115.1 GCA_016763915.1 Rhodospirillales bacterium | reverse complement strand
GCTTTGTTTTGACGGCGGATTTTTCCGCCAGGACAAGTTTCTGCCCGGCCCGGATGTCATAGGGCGGGCTGAGACCGTTGGCGCGCGCCATGCCGTACGGATTGACGCCGTACTGCCGGGCGATGCCGTAAAATGTCTCGCCGCGCCGGACCGTGTGCTGACGCCCCCGGGGCAGGACCACCCGTTGGCCGGCCTTCAGATGATAAGGCGGACGGAGCCAGTTGGCCTCGATGATCGCGCGCACCGGCACCCGGTGGCGGCGCGACAGGCCATACACCGTATCGCCGCGTCCGGCGACGACGGCGGCGGCGTTGGTGAATGCCGCGTTGGATGCGCTTTTTGCCTGGCTCGGCGCAGACCGCGCAGAAGACGGCCGGTTGGCGTCCTCGGGTCCCACTCGCGCCAAGGGCCATTGCACGGACCCGCACGCGCCCAGGGTCAACGCCGCCAGGACCAGCCACGCCGCAGATGGTGGAAAATGCCTCATCGCCGGATTATCTCCCATCCCCCCCTTCCGCTTCAACGCCAACGGATAAGAAAACCAAGTTTAATGAACCACACACAGCACACAGAGAACACAAGGAAAAATGCGCCGGGGGCGCCAATGAGACCGCCCCACCCTTTTTTCCTATTCCTGTGACCTCCGTGGTTAAAAACGCTTCGCCGCGAACGGTCGTCAGTCTTCGACGCCGCCGTTGATCAGGGGCACGAATCGGGTCGGTCCCAGGTCTTCGGTCTCAACCTCCGCCGCCGTGCGCCGCACCCGCACCAGGTGCTGGTCGTTTTCGTCCAGTCCCACGGGCACGATCATGATGCCGCCTTCGGCCAGTTGCCCGAGCAGGACCTCGGGCACGTCGGCGGCCGCCGCCGTGACCATGATGCGCTCGAACGGGGCCTGTTCCGGCCAGCCCAGGCTGCCGTCGCCGGCGCGCGTCGTGATGTTGACCAGGCCGAGGCTCTCGAAGCGTTGCTCGGCCTCTTTGAGCAGCGCCGGATGACGTTCGATGGTGTACAGCCGCCGGCACAGGCGCGCCAGAACCGCCGCCTGATATCCCGACCCGGTGCCGATTTCCAGCACCTTCATGCGATCGCCCAGTTCCAGCGCCTGGGTCATGCGGCCGACGACGCTGGGCTGGCTCAGGGTCTGGTGATGGCCGATGGGGAGCGCCACGTCGTCATAGGCGCGGTGGCGAAACAAATCGGGCAGGAACATTTCGCGCGGCAATTGCTCCAGCACCGCCACCAGGGCAGCGTCGGTAATGCCCTTTTCGCGCAGCCCCGACATCAACCCGGCCATTTCCGCTTGTCCATTCATTTGAAGCGGGCGCGCATTTTTTTCAACGTCGGCGCATGGGTCAGGTCCATGGTCAACGGCGTCACCGACACGGCGCCCCGCCCGGTAGCTTCCAGGTCACTGCCGGGACGGTAGTTTTCGTCGCGGCGTTGCGCACCGATCCAGTAATAGGGCTCACCCCGGGGATCGGTGCCGCTGACCAGATCGCTGCCGATTTTGCGCAGGCCCTGGCGGGTGGCTTCGATGCCCGTCACGCGGGACGCCGCCACGTTGGGGAAATTGACGTTGATCAGCACCCCCGCGGGCCACGCCTCGGCACACAGGGTTTTAAGCACCCGGGGCGCCCAACTCTCCGCCGTCGCCCATTTAACCGGGTGGCCGTCGGCGCAGAGCTGGCTGAGCGCCAGCGACGGCACGCCCAACAGGGTGCCTTCCATGGCCGCCGCCACGGTGCCGGAATAGGTTACGTCCTCGCCGACGTTGCCGCCCCGGTTGATGCCCGAAATCAACAGATCGGGCGGCGTATCCGTCATCAGTTCCCTGATCGCCATGAGCACGCAATCGGTGGGCGTACCGTCGATGGCGTAGCGGCGTTCGGAAACCTGGCGCACGCGCAGCGGGCGGCGCAGGGTCAGCGAATGGCTGGTGGCGGACTGTTCGGTTTCCGGGGCCACGACCCAGATTTCGCGGACCAACGGGGTCAGCACGCCGACCAGCAGCTTCAGCCCCGGCGCGTTGATGCCGTCGTCATTGGAAACAAGGACCCGCGCCCGGGCCAGGTTTAACCGCTTAGCCGCCATTGGCCGCAATCATCTCAAGCCCGCCCATGTACGGGCGCAGCGCCTCGGGCACGACGATGGAGCCGTCGGGTGTCTGATAATTTTCCAGCACCGCGACCAGGGTGCGCCCGACGGCCAGCCCGGAACCGTTGAGGGTGTGCACGAACTGCGCGCCCTTTTCGCCACGATTGCGGAAGCGGGCCTTCATGCGCCGCGCCTGAAAGTCGCCGCAGTTGGAGCAACTGGAAATTTCGCGATACTTGTCCTGGCCCGGCAGCCAGACCTCGATGTCATAGGTCTTGCGCGCGCCGAAGCCCATGTCGCCGGTCGACAGCACCACCGTGCGGTAGGCCAGCCCCAGCCGTTTGAGGACTTCCTCGGCACAACCGGTCATGCGCTCCAGTTCGTCGTTCGACGTTTCCGGGGCCGAGATGGTGACCATCTCGACCTTGGTGAACTGGTGCTGGCGGATCATGCCGCGCGTATCCTTGCCCGCGGCGCCGGCTTCGGAGCGAAAGCACCACGTCATCGCCGCGAAGCGCTTCGGTAAAGCATCGGTGTCGATAATGGTATCGGCGACGATGTTGGTCAGCGGCACTTCCGCCGTCGGGATCATCCACAGGCCGTCTTCGGTCTTGAACAGATCATCGCCGAATTTCGGCAGCTGCCCGGTGTTGTAGAGCGCCCCATCATTGACCAGCGCCGGCGGATTGACCTCGATCAAATCGTGTTCGGTGGTGTGCAGGTCGAGCATGAAATTGGCCAGGGCGCGTTCCATGCGGGCCAGCGCGCCGGTCAGCAGCACGAACCGCGCGCCGGACATCTTCGCCGCCGTCTCGAAATCCATACACCCTAAGGCCTCGCCGAGATCGAAATGCTCCTTCGGCGTGAAATCCAGTTCCGGCTTGTCCCCCCAGGTGCGGATTTCCACATTGTCGGATTCGTCCACGCCGTCGGGCACGTCGTCGGCCGGCAGGTTGGGCAATTCGGACAATGCCGTGTTCAGCGCCATTGAGGCCTCGTCGGCCGCCTTTCCGGCTTCGCCTTCGGCGGCCTTGGTCCTGGAAACCTCTTCCATAATAGCTGAAGCGTCTTCGCCGCGCGATTTGGCGGCGCCGATTTCCTTGGACAGACGGTTGCGCTCGGCCTGGATTTCCTGGGCTTTGGTCTGCGCTTCGCGGCGCTTGGCGTCGAGGTCGATGAGTGCTGCGGCTTGGCCGTCCAGCCCCCGGCGCGCCATGCCCCGGTCGAATTCTTGCGCGTTTTCGCGGATAAATTTGATATCGAACATGGGACGTTCCCGTTTTCAGCCCTTACGTTTAGGCGAGGTCCTTGTCGAATTCCTCGTCTTCGAGGTCATCATCCCCGTCTTCGCCAATGTCGTCGTCGTCCTCGTCTTCTTCCTCGGCTTCTTCGCGTTTGCGTTCAACGATCGACACCAAGAAGATGGAAATTTCATAGAGCAACATGGTCGGCACGGCCAGACCGATCTGGCTGATAACGTCGGGCGGCGTCAGGATGGCGGCGGCGACGAAGGCCAGCACGATAGCGTATTTGCGCTTTTCCTTCATGCCCTTCGAGGTGATCAGACCGACCCGGCCCAACAGGGTCATCACCACCGGCAGTTCGAAACACAGCCCGAAGGCGAAAATCAGCTGCATCACCAGCGACAGGTATTGGTCGACCTTGGCTTCCAGCTGGATCGGCAGCGCCCCCGCCCCGCCCACGGATTCGAAGCTGAGGAAGAATTTCCAGGCCAGCGGAAAGATGAAGTAATAGACCAGCGCGCCGCCCATGAAGAACAGGATCGGCGTGGCGATCAGGAACGGCGCGAAGGCCTTCTTTTCGTTCTTGTAAAGGCCGGGCGCTATGAACATCCAGATCTGGATGGCGATGAACGGAAAGGACAGGAACAGGGCGGCGAAAAAAGCCACCTTGATGTAGGTAAAAAAGGCCTCGTGCAGGGCCGTGAAAATCAGCCGCCGCTGGCCGCCCATCCCCTCCAGCACGTCGGCCAGGGGGGCGACCAGAAAATTGTAAATGTCCGGTGAGAAATAGTAGCAAATGAAAAACAGCACCAGAATGGAGATCACCGAGTACATCAGGCGGCTCCTGAGCTCGATCAGGTGATCGAGCAGCGGCATCGCGCTTTCTTCGGTGTTGCTGTCCTTCGCCACGGTCAGCCCTCCGCCTTGCGGGTCTTGCCCGTCTTGGTGGCCTTAGCCGTCTTGTCCGTCTTGGCCGTCTTAGCCGTCTTTTTCGACTTGGTCTTTTTAGGCTTTGAATTTTTCGCAGCGTCCGCCTTCTCGGCCTTCCCGCCCGAAGCGCCCGGATCGGTGATGGCTTTCATGTCCTCGGCGGCGGCGGTCATTTGCTCGCGCACGTCGCGGTCCAGGTCCATGACGTCGAAATCGAGATCGGTGGCGTCTTTGATCCGTTGCCCTATGTCCTGGCCACTGCCGCCGATGGTGTTCTTGAGGTCATCCAATTCGGCTTCCCGCACCACATCGTCCACGCTTTCCTGGAGGTCGCGCGCCATGGAGCGCGCCTTGCGAAGACCTTTGGTGATGGTCCTGATGGCGCGCGGCAGGTCCTTGGGACCGATGACGATGATGGCGATAACGGCAAGGATAAACAGTTCTTGCCAGCCGATGTCGAACATGGCGGATCAATGCTCCGGGCGGGTGGCAAGGACGGTGCGGCGTGCAGACAGAAAAAAAAAAGGACCGGGGATCAGGCCTCAATTGACACTGCGCGTCAGTCTTTCGCCACTTCCTCTTTCTTCATTTCGGTGTCGGCGCTGTCCACTTGTTCCGATTTCAGGGCTTTCTTTTCGCCCCCTTCATCAACAACGTCCTGCTCGTCTTCCTTCATGCCTTTTTTGAAAGATTTCAAGCCTTTGCCGAAATCACCCATGAGCCGGGAGATCTTGCCGCCACCGCCGAATAAAACCAAAACAACGGCCAGAACTATCAGCCAGTGCCAAATACTAAACGTACCCATCTTAAGTTTACTCACCCATTCTTATAATGATTCGGTGCGGATAATGGCAGAAAGCCAAAGGCGGGGCAATGCGCGGAGTATAAAAGGCCATGAACCCCGGAAATTCTTGGGTTTCTACATATTATGGGGTTTGTAAAAAATGCCGTTGGCCCGTTGCAGCTCGCGCACATAGGTGATTATGCCGGCGACATCGTCCTGACCGACCTGGGGCTGTGCCGGCATGTTGCCGTAAGGCCAGTGATGCTGGCGCACTCCATTTCGCACCGCCAGGAAAAAGGCCCCGTCGGCATGATGGCCGGGATTGTAGGTGGCGTGCACCAGGGGCGGCCCCTTGTCGGCGCCGGCGGCGTTGGCGCCGTGGCATTGGGCGCAGTTGGCATCGAACGCAGCCTTGCCCTGTTGCGCCCCGGCGGACAACTGCGGAACCTTGACCGCGACTTTGGTCCGGGGCGGAGAGCCGCCCATGAACTTCGAGGCGATCACGCCAAGCCCCACCGCCAAAACGCCCATGACGATTATGCCGGGAAGCCGTTCTTTTATGGTCATTGCCATTCCTCTGGTCCTGTTTGTCAATCAAGCCGTACTATCTTCACCATGCCGCCCGAATGGCCACTCTTACCCTGCCCCGGAATAGATTCCGGGACCGGATCAGGCCGGGCTCTGGCTGCCGTCGTCGGGATCGAGGGGTTCGGGGGACTCTTCCTCGGCGGCGCCGTTGTCGTCCGGCTCCTCTTCGCCGTTTTCGATCAGTTGCAAAAGGGGCTCGGAGTCGTCGTGGGTGTCTTC
>JAESSX010000114.1 GCA_016763915.1 Rhodospirillales bacterium | reverse complement strand
TACTTAAAAAACCTAAAAAATCACAGCCTTTGAGGGTTAGGGGCCAAGCGCCACTGCCTTTATCCTTGGAACATTGTTACGAAGAGAGAAATCGGTATGTCTGCTTGGTCATGTGTCTTGGAGCTGAACAGCCAGCGAGAAGTCGTCGCGGGGGATGCCACTCGGTTGCGCGACGCCATTCGCGGTGGGGCAGATATGCGAGTCGGGACGGGCTTTCGCCATAACGAGCACATTGATGTGCGTTCCTCGAACAACGAGCTGATTCGTGAGGTAATGGATCGCCGGACCCGAAAAAGGCTCCCAAAAACGAACCCCCGGAAAAAACCAGAACCTAGCCGATTGTGGAATCCGCGGTGAAAAATGCTTCGTTCGTCTCCAAGCGGCGGGCCGTCAATACAGTTGCAAACCTTCCGGATTGAGCAGCCCCATGGCCAGCAGAAGCTGGTAGATGGCAAGGCGCTCGTCATAGGACGCCGACGTGAAATTGATCTGGGTGTTGTTGACCTCGTTTTCCGCGTCCAGCACGTTGATCACCGTTTCCTTGCCGGCTTCGCGCAATTTCTGACGCGAGGAAAACACCTCCGACGCGATGTTGACGGCATTTTCCAGAAGCTCCAGCCTTTGCCGCGACGTTAACAGGGCCTGCCACGCCAATTTGGTCTGTTCGATGACCTTGCGTGCGGTGTAATCGTAAGAGTCCCTGCTGGCGCCCAGATCGAAAGACGCCTGTGACAGCAGGTTGCGCGTGGAAAACCCGGTGAACAGGTCCCAGGTCGCGGTCAGCGTCATGGAATAATCCCGGCGCACGCCAAGCACCGCGCTGGCGTTCTTCTCAAAGTTCCAGGCGCCGCTGACGTCGACGCTGGGATAGAGCTCGGCGCGGACCGTGCGTTTGCGTTCCCGCGCCACCTCGATGGTGACGCTCGAATTGCCCAACGCCGGGTTGCCGATCAGGGCTATGTCGATGGCGCGCTCGATATCGCTGGGCACCATTTCGACGGGCGGAACCGGGTCGGTCATGGACTCGATGTCGGGGGAATGATTGAACGTTTGCGCGAAACGGCTGTTGGCGTCCTGCAGGGCGCCTTCAAAAGTGACACGGCGTTCCTTGGCCGCCTGCAGGCGGGATTTCGCCTGCAACACGTCGACGGCGATGCCGGACCCGCGCCGGACGCGTTCGTCTTCCAGGTTGAGTTGTTGTTGAATGGTGGCCTGGTTTTCGCGCGACAGTTCGATCAACCGCTTTTGCCGAAGCACGTTGATGTAGGCGCTGATGCCTTCCAGCACCGTGTTCTGGCGTGTGCCTTCAAGGGTCATCAGCGCCAGTTCCTTGTTCAGCCGCGCGGTGCGCACGGCCGACGCCGTGGCAAACCCGTTGAACAGGTTCTGCGTCACCGAAAAGCTGGCGCTTTGCGGGGTCCGCGAGGACGGCTTGCCTTGCTGGCCGTCGCCCTGTTGGCGCTCGGCGGGGCTGTTGATGACTTCCTGGGCGACATCGGCGCTGACCGAAACTTGCGGGTAATAGGCGGATTTCGCGTGTTTGATGCCCCGGCGGGACGATTCCACGGTTTTATAAGCGGCGCGGATATTCGGATGATCCAGCATCAACCCCGCCAGTTCCTCCTCCAGCGTTGCGGCGGAGGCCGACAGGGATGTTCCAAGACCTAGAATCCCGGCTGACAGTACTAAAGCGATCCGTGTTTTCATCGTTCCAGACACGTCAAAATCCCTGAATAGGGAGAGTCTAACGGCAACGGAATCGGCGGTCAAACGACGGGCGGGCTTAACTGCTTGAAAGAAAGCGGTTTTCGGCAATTCTGGCGGAAAACAAGGCTTTTGGAGATACTATATAAGCGGAATATGCTAATCGAAAAGCACCATATATAGATCGAAAATCAGCTGTTTCGGGTTCCGATTCGCCAGATAAAGGGAAGGGCGATGAGATACAGGCATGCCACCCCCAGACTGGCGATGGTTCCCAAGGGTACGCCGAAGGCGGGAAAGGTATAAGGGATGCTCAGGAGGTAAATAATCAATCCGACGATTCCGATCGGGAAATTCCTGATCAGGGCGTGGCTATGTTCCCTGGAATACGTCATGTGCACGATCAGGAGAAGCGGCAGAAGGGTCATCGGGAATCCGACCAGCAGTCCGGCCCAGGACGGCCCCAGGATTTTAGCCAGTCCGATGATCGAGACCACGAAAGTCGTCGACAGTCCGACCCGGAAGGCGATGACCAAAGGCGTTATTCTTACCCGCCAGGATATCCGCAGATTGTCGATCCGCGCCCGGAACGACAGCCCGGTGAATATGGCCGCCGCCGCCGCAAGGGCCAGCGCGGAACCCAGGTTAAAGGGAATCCGGCTAAGCACCAGGGCTAGGCAGATGAAGGCCGCCACCCCGGCCACCAGAGAGGTGATAACGGCAAACCGGAACGGCCACAGCGAGGCCCGGTAATAGACGTATACGAACACCAGGGTTCCGCTGAGGCCGGCAACCGCGTGCGGAATGCTGGCGACGACGGCGTCCGGTCCGGCTTCAAGGCCGAGAAAAAAGTAGACTATAACCGCCCCCAACGGGGCCCCCGACAAGACCCCGGCGACCCGGGGGCCGACACGCTCGGCAAGCAGCGACAGGCCCAGGACGATGCCCCCGGAGATGAGGATCTTGGCTAACAGGAGGGTGTCAAACATGCGGATTCAGGGCTCAATCGTCAGGAGAACCATACCCGTCCCCGGTCATTGTTCTCCATACCCGCCCCCGCCAGGCGTCTCGATGATGAAAACGTCGCCCGGGGACATTTCGGTGGCGTCGGTGGGGCCCAGTTCTTCGGTCCGGCCGTCCCGGCGCTCTACCCGGTTCGCCCCCGGCGGCCCGGCCTCGCCGCCGGAAAGCCCATGCGCTCCGCTACTCCGGTTGTTGGACAGGATCGCCGCCGTCATCGGTTCCAGGAACCGCACCCGGCGCACGACGCCGTTGCCGCCCCGGTGGCGGCCCGCGCCGCCCGACCCGGGCCGGATGGCAAAACTGTCCAGCAACACCGGGAACCGCCATTCCAGAACCTCGGGGTCGGTCAGCCGGGAATTGGTCATGTGGGTCTGGACCGCATCGGTGCCGTCGAAGCCGGGTCCGGCCCCCGATCCGCCGCAGATGGTTTCGTAGTACTGATAGGTGTCGTTGCCGAAGGTGAAATTGTTCATGGTGCCCTGCGACGCCGCCAAAACCCCAAGCGCGCCGTACAAGGCGTCGGTGATGCATTGCGATGTCTCGACATTGCCGGCGACGACGGCGGCGGGATAGTGCGGGTTGAGCAGGCTGCCCTCGGGAATGACGATGTCGAGCGGCCTCAGGCAGCCCCCGTTCAAGGGAATGTCGTCTTCCACCAGGGTCCGGAAAACATACAGCACGGCGGCCATGCAGACGGCGGCCGGGGCGTTGAAGTTGTTGTTCATCTGATCCGCCGTGCCGGTGAAATCGATCCTGGCGGTGCGGGCTTTTTTGTCGATGGTGATGCTGACCTTGATGATCGCCCCGTTGTCGAGTTCCAGCGCGAACGACCCGTCGGTGAGCCCATCGAGCACCCGGCGCACCGATTCCTCGGCATTGTCCTGGACGTGCCCCATATAGGCCCAGACCACGTCGAGCCCGAAGTGATCGGCCATTTTCCGCAGTTCCCGGGCGCCTTTTTCGTTGGCGGCGATCTGGGCCGCCAGGTCGGCAAGGTTCTGGCCGGGGTTGCGGGCCGGATAGGGGCCTGCGCCAAGAAGCGCCAGTATTTCCTCTTCGAGCAGACGACCGTGCCGGGCGAGCAGGATGTTGTCGATCAGGATGCCTTCTTCTTCCACAGTGGTGCTGTCGGGCGACATGGAGCCGGGCGTGATGCCGCCGATGTCGGCATGGTGCCCGCGCGAGCCGACGTAGAACAACACATCCCGTCCGGCGTCGTCGAACACCGGGGTAATCACCGTGATATCGGGCAGGTGGGTGCCGCCGTTATAGGGCGCGTTCAGGGCATAGACGTCGCCGGGCTGCATGGTGTCCCGGTTTTCGCGGATCACCACCTGGATACTTTCCCCCATCGACCCTAAGTGGACGGGCATATGCGGCGCGTTGGCGATCAGGCCGCCGTCGCGGTCGAAAACGGCGCAGGAAAAGTCCAGCCGTTCCTTGATGTTGACCGAATAGGACGTGTTGGCCAGCGTCGCCCCCATTTGCTCGGCGATGGACATGAACAGGTTGTTGAAGATTTCCAGCATCACCGGGTCGGCCCTGGTCCCGGCCGCCACCCGGGCCGGGCGCGCTTCGATGCGGCTCAGAACCAGATGCCCGAGCTTCGTCGTCTCGGCCTGCCAGCCGGGTTCGACAATCGTCGTCGCATTGTCTTCGAAGATGATGGCGGGGCCGTCTATACGATTCCCCGGCGCCAGCCCGTCGCGGTCGAAGACGGGCGTTGCGTGCCATTCTCCGTCCGTATACATGCGCACGGTGTCGCGCGGACCCGGCTCGCCGGCGTCGTCGGCCTGGACCTCGGGATCGTTGGCGGTTGGCGATGAGCCGATGGCTTCCACCGAAACCGCCTCGACGACATAGCCGCGTTCCGGGGCCGCGAACCCGAACCGTTGTTTGTGGGTGTCCTCGAAGGCCTCCATCATCGCTTCGGGGGCGCCATAGGGAACGGACAAGGCGGTGTCGGTGCCGGCATAGCGCAGATGGGCCTTGCGGACCGCGCGGGTGTTTTCCGAAGCGATCCCCTGGGCGGCGATTTCGTCCCGGGCCTCGGCCTCCAGCCTGTCCAGTGCCGGGTCCAGCGCCCTGGCGGAGTTCCGGTCAAGGGGGATTTCCATGGCGTGCTCGCGCATGGCGCGGACATCGGCCAGGCCCATGCCATAGGC
>JAESSX010000113.1 GCA_016763915.1 Rhodospirillales bacterium | reverse complement strand
TGGTCGGCCCGCCGGGGGCCGGAAAGTCGATGCTGGCGGCGCGGCTGCCGGGCCTGATGCCGCCGCTGGACGCCTCGGAAGTCCTCGAAATCAGCATGATCCGCAGCCTCGCCGGCGAATGGCAGGACGGCCGCCTGACGGCGGAACGCCCGTTCCGCGACCCGCACCATACGGCGTCGACGCCGTCGCTGATCGGCGGCGGCCACCGGGCCCGGCCCGGCGAAGTGTCGCTGGCCCATCTCGGCGTGCTGTTCCTGGACGAATTGCCGGAATTCCAGCGCAGCGCGCTGGAGGCCCTGCGCCAGCCGCTGGAAACCGGCCGCGCCACCATCGCGCGCGTCAACGCGCACGTCACCTACCCTGCGCGCATCCAGCTCATCGCCGCCATGAACCCGTGCCGCTGCGGCCATCTCGACAATCCGGCCGAGGCCTGTAGCCAAGCGCCCCGGTGCGCCGACACCTACCAGTCCAAGATTTCCGGTCCCCTGTTCGACCGCATCGACCTGCATGTCGACGTGCCCGCCGTCAATCCCGCCGACCTGGACCTGCCGCCGCCGTCCGAGACGTCCGCCGACATCCGGGTCCGGGTCGGCCTCGCCAGGACGGTGCAGAAACAGCGCTTTGCCCATCTTGGCGCCGACCGGACCATGCGCGCCAACGCCGACGCCGACGGCGCCCTGCTCGACAAAATCGCCCGCCCCGATGAGGCCGCGCGCCGGCTGTTGGTCGAGGCATCGGAAAAAATGGGGCTGTCGGCGCGCGGCTATCACCGGGTGTTGAAGGTCGCGCGCACGCTTGCCGATCTTGACGGAGCCGGTCCGGGCGACACCGGCCTTGACCGCATCCACATCGCCGAGGCGCTGTCCTACCGCCGCATCCGGCCCGGCCGCGGCGCAATTCCGGCCAGCAAAATCGCCTGACGGCAACCCGCCCGCCGCCCCGTCAGCGGGGGCCGGACCTCACGCATCCAGTTCCTTTTTGACGGCCTCGATCACTTCCCGAAGGTTGATCGGTTTGGTCAGGTGCGCCTTGAACCCGGCGGCCTTTTCGCTGCCGACGTCATTTTTCCCGGCACCGGCACTGATGGCGATGACGGGAATGTCCTTGGTCAGATCGTTCGCGCCGAGACCCTGCATGGCGGCAATGGCGTCCATCCCCGGCACGTCCAAATCCATCAGGATCAAGTCAGGTTGGCGTTCTTCCGCCATCATCAAGGCCAGTTCGGCGTTGTGCGCCGAAATTAAGGTCAATCCGTTCATTCTGTCAAAGACCGCCTCCAACAATTGCAGGTTGACCGGATTGTCCTCGATATACAGGACCGTGGCGACGATGGACGGTTGCTCCAGATGGTCATCCGGTTCCGGCACTTCGATCTTTTCCGCTGGTTTGGCCCCCGTCTTTTCGATTGCCGGAAACTCAATCCAGAACGAGGAACCCTTTCCGACCTCCGTTTCAAATCCAACATCGCCGCCCATCGCCTTCGACCCGTTGCTTAACGATAGACAGGCCGATGCCGGTTCCCGCGACGCTGCCCTCTCCATTGCCGGGGCGGTTAGGCTCGAACAATCCGGCCTGCTGATCTTCGCCGATGCCCGGCCCGGTATCGGTGACCGATATCCTGACCCTGTCGTCCGGGACATCTTCGCTAACCAGCGTGATAGAGCCGCCCTCCTTGGTATAATGGACCGCATTCGACAACAGGTTGATGAGAACCTGCTTCAAGCGGGTGTTATCGGCCATTATTGTACGGGTCGCGGCAAAATCGGTGGCGATGCTCAGGCGTCGGTCCGTTGCGCTCTTGTCAAACAGCGCCAGGCATTCCCGGCATACCTCATCGAGCGCGATCTCTCCGCCGGAAAAATTCTGATGTCCGGTTTCGGTCGTTCCCAGAACAAGCATCCGATCAATCAATTCCAGAAGATGGTTGCCGGCGTTCATGATGTGACCGGTGCAAATTTTCTGCTCTGCCGTCAGCGGCGCTTCGGACCTTAACGTCAGCAATTGCCCGAAGCCGAGGATGGCGTTCAGGGGCGTTCGCAGTTCCCGGCTCATGAATGAAAGAAATTCGGACTTGGCTTCACTGGCTTTTTTAGCTCTTGTCTCTGAAGCTCTAAGGTCTGACGTCCGTTCATCAACCAGAATTTCGAGATTGTTGTAGGCGCCGACAATTTCCTCGCGCAAGCGTACCCGATTGCGCTCAGACACGATATTCCAGCATACGGAAATGGAGGCGATGACAAATATGACAAAAATAAAGGAAATGCCGCTGATGATAACTTCGAGGCGTCGCTCATGGAATATATCGGCGTTAGGGACATAGCCGATCTGCCACCGTGTTCCCTCGACAGCCTGGCGGAAAACGATGGCTTTCAATTCGTCATCCGTCAACCGCCCTTCGCGCTTGAAGGTTTCGCGCCAGCCGTCGGCGGAGACCTCTATCAGCGACGGAATGTCTTCCCGTAGCAGATAGATAGAGTGTCCCGGCGCTTGATGCGCCTTGAGGATGGCGACAAGATTCCTGGGGTGGAAGTTAACCATGAACAGCCCATCATTGCCGGATTTGGATTGCCATTCAGACGTGATATCAAAATGAAAGTTAAAGGGCTGCGGGTGGATCAATGGCCTGTAATCAATTGAGGTGTTCGAGTTTCGTTTGGTTTCACCTCCCTGCATTAGGTAAAATTGTGACATGTCCCGCCGGCAAAAGCCGCCAACTATTTCCTCCAAATAGTCTGGTACGTATTCACCGTCTTTTCGTCTGATAATGAAAGAAAAACGAGAGGGGAAATAATCCCGAATTTTTTTTCCGAAGACGTCTATGGCGTCCTGGTTATCCGGGTTTTCGGAAATTTCCTCAATCTTTTCGACATTATACAGGATAAAGGATTTTACCAGGTCTTTGCGTTCGTTGATAAACGCCGACACCACCCGGTTCGTTGTGGCTGCCGAGATTTCCATTCTCTCCATTTGGGAGCGGTAGAAGTGCTGATATTCCGTTAGCGCAAACCATACGGTTAAAATAATTGCCGCAACGCTTCCCGTAAGACTAAGCGCCAAAAGCGGATAGGTGCTGGTATATGTTTCCTTCATCTGACAGCTTTTTAATCTCTCTTTCGTTCACC
>JAESSX010000112.1 GCA_016763915.1 Rhodospirillales bacterium | reverse complement strand
TCGCCGAATGGCGAAATCGGCCTTGAGATCATCCGCCGGAGCGATGCGTTGGTTTTCCTGCTCCGCGATTTCGCCGAATCCATCGACGTTTCCTCGGTCAAGCCGAGGGACCTGGACGATATCAAGCCCGGCGGGCTGGGCACCCATTTCATGCGCGAAGTCATGGATGACGTACAGTTCATGCCGCCCCCCGCCGCCGGCGGAAACCTGTTGAGGATGATAAAAAAACTGCCAAAAGGACCC
Organism: Rhodospirillales bacterium; assembly: GCA_016763915.1. Next base: position 3,714 of record JAESSX010000112.1, on the reverse strand, counting down.
GACAATGAAACATGAGATAAGAGACGAAAAAGACGCCACCATCGTCGCGCTTGAGGGCGATGTCGACCTGCAAAGCTCTCCGGACGCCCGCAAGGTCCTTTTGGAATGCGTCGGGCGAAAGCGCCCGGTCCTGGTTGATCTCAGCGCCGTCGGCTATATCGATTCGTCGGGCGTTGCCTCGTTGGTCGAAAGCCTGCAAACGGCAAAGAGATCCGGCAACACCCTGGTTCTGGTGGCGGTCAGCGAGGGGGCGATGCGGGTGCTGCAACTGGCGCGGCTGGACAAGGTCTTTGCTATCTGCGACACCGTCGAAGACGGTCTTAAACAGGTGCAGTAGAAGGCGTTTTCCATGGCCCCGACCGATAACCAGAACTGGCTGGCCCGTTTTTTGACAAGGTCGGCCGCTATTCCGTCGCCGGCATCGAGGAAATCGGCAACGGCGGCGTGCTGGTGGTCGAAAGCTTTTTCTGGCTGATTTTGGGCCCCCGCCGTAAACAGCCGGTGCGGCTCGGCTCGATTTTCGCGCAGATGATGGAAATCGGCATTCAGGCCATTCCCATCGTTGCGTTGCTGGCCTCGGCCATCGGGGTCATGCTGGCGATCCAGGGCATCCACACGCTCAGGATCTTCGGCGCCGAATCCCGGGTCACCATCGGCATCGCCTTTTCGGTGGTGCGGGAATTTTCGCCGCTGATTACCGGTATTCTAGTCGCTGGGCGGTCTGGCTCGGGGCTCGCCGCCAGGATCGGGACGATGAAGATCAATCAGGAAATAGACGCCTTGAAAGTCATGGGGATCAATCCGACCCGGTTTCTGGTGGTGCCGGCGCTGTTGGCGATGCTGGTGATGGTGCCGATGCTGACGATTCTCTCGGACCTAATGGGGCTGTTGGCGGCGGGGCTTTATGTCGGCATCGACCTCGGCATATCGATGGCGGCTTATTTCGACGAGGTGCGCGATATCCTGACCGTCGACGATGTGTGGCACGGGATCGGCAAAAGTGTCATCTTCGCGATCCTGATCGCCGTCATCGGTGTCGTCAACGGGGCTTCGGTCACGGGCGGCGCCGAAGGCGTCGGCAAGGCGACGACACGCTCCGTGGTGCAGGCGATCTCGGCCATTATCGTGACCGACATGATCTTCGCTTTCGTGGCAACCCGGTAAGGCAACCATGGCCGAAGACAAGAACACCGAACAACCCGCCCAGGGGCCAGACAAGGCGCAGGACAAGGCGCCGGGCAAGGTTATCGAGGTCGACAACCTGGTCACCCATTACGGCGAGCGTGAGATCCTCAAGGGCGTCACCCTGGATGTCCGTGAAAACGAGATCATGGTCATCATGGGCGGCAGCGGATCGGGCAAAAGCACCCTGTTACGCCATGTCATGGCGTTGGAACAGCACACCTCGGGAGCGATGAAAATTCTCGGCCAGGACATCGACGCGCTGAGCGCCCTGGAAATGTTCGATCTCAGGAAAAAGCTGGGCGTGGCGTTCCAGGGCGGCGCCTTGTTCAGTTCCATGACGGTCGGCGAAAACGTCATGCTGCCGTTGTCCGAACACACCGGCCTGGACCGCATGACCATGGAAATCATGATGCGCATGAAACTGGAAGTCGTCAGCCTGTCCGGGTTCGAGAACCTGATGCCGGCGGAGTTGTCGGGCGGCATGATCAAGCGGGCGGCGTTCGCCCGGGCCATCATCATGGACCCGAAAATCCTGTTTTGCGACGAACCGTCGGCGGGCCTAGACCCGGTCGTGGCGTCGGCGCTGGATGACCTGATTCTGGACATGCGCGACGCCTTGGGGATGAGCATCGTGGTCGTCACCCACGAGTTGGACAGCACGTTCAAGATCGCCGACCGCATCACTATTCTTGACCAGGGCAAGATCCTGTTTATCGGGACGGTGGACGAAGTCAGAAATTCTAAAATCGAACGGGTGCAAAATCTGTTAAACCGGAGGCCCGAGGACGACACCATTGATCCGGACGAATACCTCGGCCGGTTAACGGGGCAGCCAATCGGCGGGGATGCAACATTATGAAAAGCGGCAAAATCAATTATCTGATCGTGGGGGTCTTTGTCATCGCAATGCTGACGGCGTTGGTGATTTCCATCGCCCTGTTGTCGGGGCGGACCGGCCCCACGGATGAATATTACGCCTATTATTCCAACGTCACGGGCGTCAAGTTCGGCACCCAAGTGGTTTACGAAGGCTTCCCCATCGGTCAGGTGGAACAGGTGATCCCGCAGGAAAAAGACGGCCGCATGCAGTTCCGGGTGGAATTCGGCGTCAAGGAAAACTGGCGCATTCCCAGTGACAGCATCGTCGAAATCGCAGCACCCGGGTTGTTGGCGGCGGTGACGCTGTCGATCAAGGCGGGCTCGTCGAGGACGCCGCTCAAGCCCGGCGTCCAGGTGCTGTCAAAGGAACGTTCCGACGTCTTCGCCGTGGTGTCCAGTGTCGCCGGGCAGTTCGGCGAACTGATGGACACCAGCGTTAAACCGTTGCTGAATAACGTAAACATCGCGGTCGCCACCATCAACGAGACGGTCGGCACGATCAACACGGTTATCGAGAAGGAAGGCCTGTCCCTGTTCGAGGACGCCCGCAAGGTGACCAATGATCTGGCCGAGCTGGTCGGCCTGATGACGCGCCGGGTGCCCAAGATCGCCGACAATATCGAACAATTTTCCTCCCGGCTGAACGTGACGGCGAATGAATTTCAGAAATTGATGACGCCGGAGACCCGGGAACAAATCGAGGCCGTCATCGACAACCTGGACAAGGCGACGGTGTCCATGGATGCGCTGATAAACGATATCGGCGGGATGGCGGTAAGCTACGACAGCGACATGAGCAAAACCCTGAGCGAAACCCGCTATATCGTCGAATCGGTATCGCGGCATATCGATGCGATCAATCAGAACATGGACGGGGCGGCGCGCAATATGTACGAGTTCACGCGCCAGATCCGGCAAAATCCCGGCTTGTTGCTGGGCAGTCAGGCGCCCGAGGATAAATCCATAACGCAATGAACGGGGATTGAGAATTTCAGATAATCCGGCCCTGCCGGGAGCAAACGGGGCCTTCAAGAAAAGCGGGGGTTATTTTAAATGAGAAAAAACATGTATCCGGCGATGTCCGTCATCGGGGCCGTCATGGGTTTGGTCATGTTGGCGGCCTGTGGTTCGGTGGCGCCCGTGCCCGAGGATCAGTTCTACCGCCTGAAGGTTCAGACCCCCTCAAAGGCGGGCAAGGTCCTGTTTCCCGGCACCCTGGAAATCGACCGTTTCGTCGCCGACGGCCTGACCGCCGGGCGGCCGATCGTTTATTCGGAAGCCGGCAAGCCCTATCAGGTCAAGGAATTCCATTACCATTTCTGGACCCAGCCCCCGACGGTGATGCTGCGCGACGAACTGGTGTCCTATCTGCGCGCGCGCAAGGTGGCCGATTTGGTGGTGACGCCGGAAATGCGCGGCAACCCCGATTACCTTCTGACCGGAAAAATCAAACAACTGGAGAAGATCGTCGGCTCGCCGCCGAAAACCGTGCTGGAAATCGAACTGGGTCTGCGCATGGCCGGCGGCGGAAAGATCCTGTTTCTCCAGAGCTATCGCATGGAAGCCGTATCCGACGGTTCCGGGGTGGATGCCGCGGTCAAATCGTTGAACACGACGTTGACGGCAATTTATAAAAAATTCGTCGACGAT
>JAESSX010000111.1 GCA_016763915.1 Rhodospirillales bacterium | reverse complement strand
TCGACCGGCAAGCCGGCTAACTCCCTGAACTCCGAAGCCCAGTTCCTCTCCCGGCAAGCCGGTCAATTTCCCGAACTCCAGAACTTAGTTCCTCGATTGGCAAGCCAACTGATTTCCTAAATTCCACCTGAATATTACCATCGGCTCCGAAAGCCGCATATGATTATTCCATCCACAATTGGTGGTTTTCCGGTGAATATCGGGGATAAGTGAAACTTTATTCTAAAATTTCGCATTTTATTGATTTATTCCTCCACTGTTTCGGCTTTCTCCACCTTTGTGATTATTTTTGCGCGCTCCGGCGCAGGCCGGACTAGGCTTTCGTCACCCGGTACCCGGCGCGGGGAAAATGCACGACCACGTCGCCGACACGCTCGTCGCTGCGCGCGAGCGCGATCTCCTGGGCGGTGATGCGGACGATCCGGCCGGTGACGGGGGGGCAGCCGCTGACGTCCAGGGGCTCGACGGCGGCCATGTCGCCGGGGACAAGGCCGGTCGGCTCCAGGGCGGCGGGGTCGGAGGCCTCTGATGCGTCCGGCGTCGCCGCCTTGGCGATGGCAAGGGCTTCGGCGGCCTCCATGTCCCTGGGCGCGCCGTGGCCGATGGCGTGGACGCGTTGTTCCCATTGCATCAGGTTTTTGAACTGGCTGAGGAATTCGGGACCCTTGGAATAGCGCCCGCGGATAAACCAGATCAGATAGTAAGCGAGCGCGTCGGGCAGGCCCGCCTTATCGCCCAGCATGAAATCCCGCCCCGCCAGCCGTTCGTCCATCCAGCCGATCTCGGCGCGCGCCTGGGCCAGGGATTCCGGCAGCTTTTCGCTTAACGCCGCCATGTCGAAACCGGGTCCGAAATACAACGGCCCCCGGTCGGCCTTGAAATCCGGCGGCATGTCGTCGCCGGCGTCGGCGAAGACGAGCGAGATAATGGTGTTGAACAGCGCGCCGTCGCACCATCGCCCGATGCCCCAGGCCATGCCCTGGGCGCCGCCGGGAAACAGCGTCGGGTCCGGGAAGCGTTGTTCCAGCTCGCGTGCGATGCACTGGCTGTCGCAATAGATGTCGGCGCCGATCTGCATCACCGGCGTCAACCGGTAGCCGCCGGTCAGCGGCATCAGGTCCGGTTTCGGCGGCAGCCGCGGAATGGTCACCGAACGCCAGTCCAGGTTCTTGATGCCGAGCACGACACGGATCTTTTCCGAAACCGGCGATGGCGGATAGTGATGCAGGATGATTTCAATCAATGTTTTTTTCCTTGTCAGGATTGTCAGGTTATAACGGTTTACAACAATAGCCGGGCCAGGACGCAAGGCCGGTCCGGCAAATAATTTTATAAAAACCCGGATAGGGGGGAAACATGAAACTTGCGTGTTATCTGGTAAACGGCAAACCCAGGGTCGGGGTTTACGCCGAGGACGGCCTTGTCACCCTGGACGGCGAGGTGGGGGCACGCTATCCGTCCATCCGCGCCGTTATCGAAGGCGGCGGCTTCGCCGACATCGCCGCCTGGGCGCGGGGCCGCGAACCCGATCACGGGCTCGAGGACGTGTCTTACCTACCGCCGCTGCATGACGCGGAAAAGGTCATCTGCGTCGGCGTCAATTATGCCAAGCGCCATCCCGTGCACGGCGACCTGCCGCCGCCGGAACACATATCGCTTTTCAACAAATGGCCGGGCGCCCTGGTCGGGCACCTTGAGCCGTTGATCCGCCCCGAAGGCGAAGCCGGCGACACCTTCGACTACGAAGGCGAACTTGTTCTGGTGATCGGAACGGAGTGCCGCGCGGTGGCGAAGGAAGACGCCTTCGGCGTTATCGCCGGGTACACCATCATGAACGACGGCTCGGTCCGGGGCTGGCAGAAGCACAGCGTGCCGGCGGGCAAGAACTTCACCGGGTCGGGGTCCTCGGGGCCGTGCTTCGTGACCGCCGACGAGATCGCCGATCCCTTCGCCATGCGCCTGACGACAAGGCTCAACGGCGAACAGGTTCAGACGGCGACGCCCCGGGACATGATTTTCGACATTCCGGAGATCATCTGCTACGTGTCGGACATCGTTCACCTGAAACCCGGCGACATCATCTCTACCGGATCACCCGCCGGGTCCGGCGGCAGCCGCCAGCCGCAACGCTTTCTGGTCGCCGGCGACGAACTGGAAATCGAATGGTCGGGGATCGGCTGCCTCAGGAACCGGGTGCGCTGATCCGCTTAGGCGTCCGGGCCTAGGCCTCAGGGCCGTTTGCACAAGGCTTTGATGATGTGTCCGGCGGACCCGGAGAGAAAGATGCCGACGGTTTGCTTTTTGTCGATTTTGCTCCAGATTTCTTCGGAAGTGGGCGGGCAGGCCATACGCGCGATTTCCATCTGTTCCATCCTGCTGCGTCCCATGATTTTCTTGGTCAGCCCCTTGGAGACGACCTTTGCCTCGACGGTGACGTCGTTGTCCCTGCCCGGGCGAACCTTGCGCACTTCCCAGTCGGGGCTCGGCGGCTGCCATATCCTGTAATAATAATCGCTCAGCACATCCGCCGATTCCTTGGCCTTGGCCTCGCCGTCGCCGCCGCAGGCGCCCAGAATAAAGACCCCGAGCAGCATCGCCGGCAACACGGTCGTGGCGCCAAAAGGACGGATTATAAAGGTTCTAAACATCCTGCCACTTTCGCATATTCGCGGCGTTAAAAAAACGCTAAAGACCCGCCCGCTGATTGGAAGGGCCCTGAAATCCCCTGTTTTACTTGGCTAAGGACATACCTTTTGACGGGTTTTTTTTATCCTGCACGGGAGCCCCCCCCGGAAACGAAACGGTTTTTCATTTGGGGTTTTGGGCGCTGAAGCGGCGGCCCTGACCGGTGGGTTCACTGGCGCGGACTAAGGGGCGCTTGTTTTCAATGACCGCGGCGATCCGAAGATACAGCAGCTTCGCCGACAACGGTTTGGACAGGTACTCGGTCATGCCGGCGTCCAGGGCTTCGAAAAAATGGCTGGTTTCGTCGTAGGCTGTGACCATGATGATAGGGGTGTGCGGAAAAACACTGGCC